>DATMYG010000195.1:0-9303 GCA_035561055.1 Clostridia bacterium
GGGCGTAGCCTCGCTGTCCGAGCCTTCGTTCTGCAGCACGATACGGCCGACCTGCGGGCCGTTGCCATGCGCGACGGTTACTTCGTAACCCTTGCCGATGATGTCCGCGATGTATTCGCTGGTGCTCTCGACGACCGCGAGTTGCTCCTCGGCGGTGGCCGGCTTGTTCGCCGCCTGCAGGGCGTTGCCCCCGAGGGCGATGACGATCTTTTTCATTCGGTCTCTCCTTTTGAAACTTTCCCTGCATAACTATGATGTCATGCAGGACATACGGTAATAGTATATCGGCCGCCGCACAGCATGTCAACGGGACAAGCTGTCGATGATCGACAGTTTTCTTGCCAAAAAATGTGAATAAGGGTTCCCGTCATTTACGCCGGAAACCCTTTGCATTAAGCCGATCGTCAACCGTTAGTTTTTCCCTTCGAACAGGCGGCTATCCTTTAAAAGCACATCGTGCGCGCCGCCCTCGGCGATGCTTGCGGGCGAAATGAGGGTGAGCCGCGCCTTCTCGCGAAGCTCCGGTATCGTGAGCGCGCCGCAGTTGCACATAGTGGAGCGCACTTTGGCAAGGGTCGTTTCCACATTGTTGTGAAGGCTGCCGGCATAGGGCACATAGGAATCCACGCCTTCTTCGAAAGACAGCTTCGCTTCCCCACCGCTGTCGTAGCGCTGCCAGTTGCGGGCGCGCGCGCTGCCCTCGCCCCAATACTCCTTCATGTAGTTGCCGTTGATGAGCACCTTGCTCGTGGGGCTTTCGTCGAAACGGGCGAAATACCTGCCCAGCATGCAGAAATCCGCGCCCATGGCAAGGGCGAGGGTGATATGATAATCCATGACGATGCCGCCGTCCGCGCAGATGGGCACGTATACGCCTTTTTCCGCAAAGTACTCATCCCGCGCCTTGGCGACCTCCTGCACGGCGGTCGCCTGGCCGCGGCCGATGCCCTTGGTTTCGCGCGTGATGCAGATGGAGCCGCCCCCGATGCCGACCTTGACGAAGTCCGCGCCCGCGTCCGCGAGGAAGCGGAAGCCCTCCCGGTCCACTACATTGCCCGCGCCGACCTTGACCGAATCGCCGTAGCGGCCGCGGATGAAGGAAAGCGTCCTCCCCTGCCACTCGGTAAAGCCTTCAGAAGAATCGATACACAGCGCGTCCGCCCCGGCTTCGACCAATGCGGGCACGCGCTCCGCATAATCCCGCGTGTTGACGCCCGCGCCCACGACGTAGCGCTTGTTGGCGTCGAGCAGCTCCGCGGGGTTCTCCTTGTGCGTGTCATAGTCCTTGCGGAATACGAACGCAACCATGTTTCCTTCTTTTGTGACGATAGGCAGGGCGTTAAGCTTATGCTCCCAGATGATATCGTTGGCCTCCTTGAGCGTAACGCCCTCGCAGGCGAACACGAGGCGCTCGACGGGCGTCATAAACGTGGCGACCCTGGTTTCGGGATCCATACGGCTCGGACGGTAATCGCGGCTCGTGACCATGCCGAGCAGCCTGCCGTTCGGCCCGCCGTCCGCCGTGACGGCGACGGTCGAGTGCCCCGTCCTCTGCTTGAGGGCCATTACGTCCCGCATGGTGTGTTCGGGGGTCACGTTGCTGTCGCTGACGGCGAAGCCGGATTTATACTTTTTGACGCGGCGCACCATATCCGCCTGGCTCTCGATGGGCTGCGACACGAAGAGGAAGGCAATGCCGCCCTCCTTGGCGAGCGCGACCGCCAGCTTTTCGCCCGAGACGGATTGCATGACCGCCGACACGAGGGGGATATTCATCGAAAGCGGGCTCTCCTCCCCGCGCCTGAACTTGCACACGGGGGTTTTGAGCGCGACGTTCGCCGGGGCGCACTCCGCGCTCGAGTAGCCGGGCACGAGCAGGTATTCCGCGAAGGTATGCGAGGGTTCGTCGAAATAATAGGCCATAGGGCTTCCTTTCGTCTCGGAAATCGAATATTTCTCTTATCATAGTAAAAAGTCCTCCCGCGCGCAAGACGAAAGTGTGGCGCAGCGCATGAGGCCCATGGTCGGGGACGCCGTAACGCCGAACAGGCTCGATGGCAAGACGATATGCTCAACGGGAAGTTCTTCAGAGGGCTCGGAAAAATTTTCAGGAAACAAACCTAAATAGCACGGGGCTCCCGGCGCATGCCGGAAGCCCCGGTTACTTGAAAGGCTTTAATGTTTACATTTTTTCCATCAGCTTGATGATATCCGTCTTCGCGCCGGTAATGTAGATATGCTCATCCGCGGCAAAAACATGATCGGCGTTGGTGAGCGGCTGCACCACGCCGTCTATCTTGACGCCGATGATGTTAATGTGGTACCGCGTGCGGATCTCGAGCTCGCGCACGGTCTTGCCCACCCAGCTGGCGACGGGCAGCATCTCCACGAGCGAACATTTGGGAGAAAGCTCGAAGTAATCGAACGCATTGCGGGAGGAATACCGCATGGCGGCGCGCTGCGCCATGTCGCGCTCGGGATAGATCACCTCGTCCGCGCCGATCTTTTTGAGGAACTTCGCGTGGATATCCCTGTCCGCCTTGGCCACGACATATGGCGCGCCGAGATCCTTAAGCAGGGACGTAATCTCGAGCGAGCTTTGGAAATTCTCGCTGATGCAGACGAAACACACGTCGAAATTGCCCACGCCCAGCGAATGGAGCACATCCTCCTGCATGCAGTCGCCGATCTGCGCACGCGTCACATACGGCTCGATACGGCTGACAACCTCCTCGTCGCGGTCGACGACAAGCACCTCGTTACCCAGTTCCGACAGTTTCATCGCGAGCTTGGAGCCGAAACGCCCAAGCCCGATCACAAGCATCGTACGCATGTATGAATCCTCCTTAACCTACAATGATAGAGCCCGGGGCGTTTCTTAACTTATTGACGCTGCTTCTTTTTGCCACGGCGAGGAACACGGTCAAGCTGCCCACGCGGCCCGCGTACATCATAAGAATCAGCGTAATCTTGCATACGGGAGGGAGTTGGGACGTGACGCCCGTCGAGAGCCCGACCGTACCTATGGCCGAAGAGGTCTCGAACAGCGCGTCCGTAAGGCTCAGATCGCCGGCCGCGCATAGGACGAACGCGCCGATGAGATACATCATCATATAGAGCGCCGCGCTGCGGTAGGCGGCGCGGATCACTTCGTCGTCCAGCCTGTGGCAGAAGACGTTCGTATCCTCGTGCCTGCGGATGGAAGCATACAGGGCGAGCAGAATGACCGAGAATGTGCTCGTCTTCATGCCGCCGCCGGTGGAGCCGGGGCTCGCGCCTATGATCATGAGCGCGATTAAAAGCGCCTTGCCGCCTTCGGTAAGCGCCGCCATATCCACGGAATTATAGCCGGCCGTGCGCGGCGTGATGGACTGGAACAACGCGGCGAGCAGCGCTTCGCCCGCTCTCATGCCCGAAAGCGTCCTGTCCCGTTCCAGAATGAGGAAGAGCACGGCGCCCGAAACGATCAGGATCGCGGAGGCCGTGAGGACGACCTTCGTATGCAGCTTGTATTTGGCGATATGCAGCCCGTGATCGATGATGTCGCCCCAGACAATGAAGCCGATGCCGCCTACGACGATGAGAGAGGCGATCGTGAGAATGACGATCGGATCCCCCACGTAGCTTGTGAGCGAAGAATACGGTGTCTTAATGCCTATGAGGTCGAACCCCGCGTTGCAAAAGGCGGAAACAGAGTGAAACACGCTGAACCACAAGCCGTGCTTTATGCCGAATTCCGGGATGAAACGGATTGCGAGCAGCGCGGCGCCCGCGCTTTCGACGATGAACGAACCGATAAGGATACGCCGCACCAGCTTCACCACGCCGCCGATCTGCATGGAGCTGAGGGATTCCGCGAGCAGCATACGCTCGCGAAGGCCGATGCGCCTGCCGAAAAACAGCGCGAACATCACAATCATCGATACGAAGCCGATGCCGCCAATCTGGATGAGCAGCAGGATCACCGCTTGGCCGAAGAACGTGAATTGCGTATATGTATCGTACACGATGAGCCCCGTAACGCACGTCGCAGAGCCCGCAGTGAACAGGGCGTTTAGAAACGGGATGCTCCTCCCGTCGCGCGAAGCGAAGGGAAGTGTCAAAAGCAGCGCGCCGATCAGGATGATCGCCGCGAAGCCGAAGGCGAGTATCTGCACCGCATTCAGGTGCGCTTTGGGAGGCATAATCGTATCCCTTCGCCAGAAGCAAACTAGTACGCGCGCAAAGCCTCACCTAAGCAATTCCGGGTCTTGTTTACATGCCTGTCCGAATATGTTAGGCCGCTTGGCGCGTTCTTGACTTCATGATGATTCATCATACCACAACGCGCAACGGAACGCAAACCCGGCGCCGTACGCTTTATCCGGGCTTCGCCTCCCCAGGCATTGCAGCGCTTCCAAAAAAATGTGGCCGTTATTTTACATTGCGGCCACCATTTTTCGCATAAGTTGTGTTATGATGTAGGAAACAACATACAAGGATGTGTAGGAATGAACGTTCTCTTTTTCCTCAAGCCGAAAGCGACGGTCGCATATGTGTTCAGCGACAATACGCTGCGTCAGGCGCTCGAGAAGATGAGGCACTACGGTTATTCGGCCATCCCCGTCATCGACCGCGAAGGGAAGTATATGGGCACCGTTACGGAGGGCGATTTCCTCTGGAAGCTCGCGGACGCCTCGGCCTGGGACAACCACGCGCAGGAGCGGCTCTACGTCCGGGACATCATGCGGCCGGAACACAATTCCCCGGTCAACGTGAACGCCTCCATCGAAGACCTGCTGCTCATGGCAATGAACCAGAACTTCGTGCCCGTGGTGGACGACCTCGGCTCCTTCATCGGCATCGTGACACGACGCGACATCATGCAGTTCTACTATAAGGCGACGCACGGCGAGCGCGCCGATGCCTCCTTAAAGCTTATAGACAAGACCCTCGTACGGCAGTAGGTACACCTCCGCGGCGAGCGGCCGCGAGGAATGCGTATACAAAAGGCACTCGGCTCCCCTCTTCTCGGGGAGCTTCGTTTTTGCGCCCTTGCCCGTCAGGTTGATGACGACCAGCAGCTTTTCCCCGCCTTCCTGGGCGCGCGTGTAGGCGATGACGCTTGGGTTGTCGCGGTCGACCGGGGCGTACTCACCCCATACGAGCGCGGAATGTTCCTTTCGAAGAGCGATGGC
The DNA here is from genome assembly GCA_035561055.1 of Clostridia bacterium. Taxonomy (GTDB): domain Bacteria; phylum Bacillota; class Clostridia; order Christensenellales; family CAG-138; genus Phil1. The sequence continues at coordinate 5,178 of DATMYG010000195.1, forward strand.
GCGCTTGTAGAAGCCCACGATGGAATCCATGTGGGTCATATCGTCCTGGATGTTGACGGTCTTGTGGTTGGGGTTAACGCGAAGCCACGGCGTGCCGGTGGTGAAGCCCGCGTTGCGGCTGCCGTCCCACTGCACGGGGGTGCGCGCGTTGTCGCGCGAGACGCGCTTGACAATTGTCCGCGCAAGCGCCTTGGGCAGATGCATCATCGACTGGAGAAGCCTATAGCTGTTGTGCGCTTCAAAATCCTTCCATTCCTCAGGCTCGAGCGCGAGGTTCGTCATGCCGCATTCCTCGCCCTGATAGATGAAGGGCGTGCCGCGCTGCGTCATGTTGTAGAGGCACAGCGCTTTCGCGCTCGCGCGGCGGTATTTCTCATCCACGCTGCCGAAGCGGTCAAGCTGGCGCGGCTGATCGTGGTTGGAGAGGTAGTTTCCCACCCAGCCGTTCCTAAGTTGCATCTCGAGCTGCCACGCATCCGTCACGCGCTTGAACTCCAGCGTCGTAAAGCGGTACAGCTTGCGGAAATCGTATTTCCCCAGCGGCCCGCAGCCGAGCGTGGCGAGGTCGAAGTGGAACATCATCGTAAGCTCGCGCCGCGCGGGGTCGGTGAAGTCCGGCACATCCTCGAGGCCGACCAGACATCCCTCGCCCACGGTGAGGCAATCCGGGTACTTCGAGAAGACTTCCTCGTTCATTTCCCGGATCATGTCGTGTATGCCAGGCTGCGCGGTGGCGAGCCTTCCGGGGAACTGGAGGCCGCGCTTGTGCGGGTCCTTGTCGGGCAATCCGGCGGGCTTCTTCAACAGGTTGACCACGTCGATACGAAAGCCGCTTATGCCCTTATCCATCCAGAAGCGCATCATGGAGTACATCTCTTGGCGCAGTTCCGGGTTCTCCCAGTTGAGGTCGCACTGCTGCGGGGTGAAGGAGGTCAGGTAGTATTCCCCGCTCCTTTCATCCTTCGTCCAAGCGCTTCCGCCAAAGAAGCTCATCCAGTTGTTGGGCGGCCCGCCGTTTTTACCGGTGCGGAAAATATAATAGTCGCGGTATTTGGACGCCGGGTTCTCGAGCGCCTGCCTGAACCACGCGTGCTGGTCCGAGGTATGGTTGGGCACGAGGTCGAGGAGGATGCGGATGCCGCGCGCCTTGGCCTGCGCCACGAGCGCCTCGAAATCCTCCATGGCGCCGAATTCGGGGTTAACCGCGCGATAGTCCGAAATATCGTAGCCGTAATCGTTGTTCGGCGAGGGGAAGATGGGCGAAAGCCAGACGGTATCCACGCCGAGCTCACGCAGGTAATCGAGCTTCCCGATTACGCCGCGGAGGTCGCCGACGCCGTCCCCGTTTGAATCGCAGAACGAGCGCGGCCAGATCTGGTAGACGATGCTCTCTCTTGGATCCATAGGATCATCCTCCTTTACGCTTTAGAAGGGCTTCGCGAAGAAGAAATTCGTGATGAACTGGTCCGCCAGCACGAGCAATCCGAGCGCGAGCACATAGACGGCGAAGCCCATGAGGCTCTTTCTGACGATGAGCTTGAGCATCCAGCGGATGGCGAAATACCCGCTCACGGCCGCGGCGAGCGTGCCCACCGCGATGCACAGCCAGGAGATATCCCCCGTACCGAGCCTGACTGCATCCGGGAACTGCAGCACGAGCGCGCCGAGGATTACCGGTATGGAGAGGAAGAAGGAATACTGCGCCGCCTCCTGCCTGGAAAGGCCGAACACGCGCGCCCCTGCGATGGTCGCGCCGGAGCGCGAGACGCCGGGCAGGATCGCCACGCCCTGCATGAAGCCCACGGCAAGCGCGTCCGGTATCTTCATCTGCTCGACCATATGGCCCGCGCGCGCGATTTTTTCGCTTACAAAAAGGATGGCCGCCGTGAGCACGAAGCCGAAGCCGAGGAACGTCCCCTCGAACGCGCCGGTAAAGAAATCCTCGAGCACGAAATAGATGGCGGCCGTAAGTATGGAGGAAATCGCCAGCATGTACACGCGCTTCTGGAACGGTTTTTTGATGAGCGCCCAAAGCTCCCGGTAAAAGACCGCGATGACGGCGACGAGCGTGCCAAGGTGCAGCATGGTATCGAAGAACAGCGCGCCTTCGCTGATGCCGAAGATGTTCTGCAACAGGATCAGGTGGCCGGAACTTGACACAGGCAGAAATTCGCACAGCCCCTGTATGAGGCCGAGCAGCGCCGCGACGAAAACGTTCATGCAACATTCTCCTTAATAAATCGGAAAGGCGCCTGTATATAAGAAACAGGTTCGCCCGCTCTGCGCTTCGCTTAATTGTATGCTCCCGCCGCCAATATAGCAAGCGGAGATTGAAAAGGCGCGCCGATTGCGGTATGCTGATGAGGCACAGAAGCATACAGGAGGTAGATTCATGGATCAACGCGTCGATCGGTGGATAGACGAACACGAAAACGAGCTCATCGAAGGCCTGCGCGCCAACCTTTCCTACAGAACGGTAAAGGACCCGGACACCGCGGGCCCCGGCGCGCCGTTCGGGCAAGCCATCGCGGACTGCCTCGGCAACGCGCTCGCCCAGGCGAAAGCGCTCGGCTTTGAAACGAAGAACCTAGACGGGTACTGCGGCTGCGTCGACTTCGGCGCGGGCGAGGAGCAGCTTGGCATACTCTGCCACCTCGACGTCGTGCCCGAGGGAACAGGCTGGAAATATCCCCCCTATGCGGCGGAAATCCACGACGGCCTGCTCTACGCCCGCGGCGTCATGGACGACAAGGGCCCCGCCTTCGCCGCGCTCTACGCGATGGCGGCGCTCAAGGCGCTCGGCCTTCCCATGAAGCGCCGCGTGCGGCTTATCCTCGGCTGTGACGAGGAGAGCGGCATGGAGTGCCTCAAGCATTACAACAAGGTCGAAAAAGCGCCGGATATGGCCTTCTCACCCGACGCGGAGTACCCCGTGGTCAACTCCGAAAAGATGATCTACCGGGGCGAATTCAAAAAAGAATACCGCTCGGGCATCCGGCTCAAGGCAGGCACGGTGCCCAACGCGGTGCCCGGCGAGGCGGAGGCTGAGCTTGCGCTTCCCCTCAACAGGATACTGCCCATCATGGAAGCCTTCATGGAAAAGAGCGAGTATGCCTGCGCCGCGGAAGCGACCGATACCGGCTGCCGCATCAAAATGACGGGCGTCGCCGCCCACGCCTCCACGCCGGAGCAGGGCAAAAACGCGTTTCTTGCGCTGATCGCGCTGCTCGACAAGCTGCCGCTCGAAGCGGAGGACGTGAAGACCGTCGCCGGTCTCGTATCCGCGCTGCGTTTCGACCACCATGGCGAAGCGTTCGGCCTAGACCTTTCGGACGCCTCCGGTCGGCTCACGCTCAATCCGGGCGTCGTCGAGTGGGACGAAACAGGCATCAAGCGCCTGACCGTCGACATCCGCGCGCCGATTTCAGCCGACGGCACCGTCATACGCCAAAGGCTCGCGAAGGGCTTCAAGCCCGCCGGGCTTGCGGAAACCGTCTCGCGCTGGAGCGAGGGATATTACATCCCGCCCGAAAGCGAACTGGTGAAGTCCCTGCTCGACGTGTATGCCGCGCGCTCCGGCAAGCGCCTGCCCCCGCTCGCCATCGGCGGCGGCACCTACGCGCGCCACCTCAAGAACGCCGTCGCCTTCGGCATCGAGCGGCCGGGCGAGCCCTCCCCCATCCATATGGCCAACGAGTGCATGCCCGTCGCCCATCTCATCGAGGATGCGAAGATGCTGGCCGACGCGATCCTCGCATTGGCGGTCGAGAAGAATTAACAATCGGGTTCACTTCAAACGGCCCCCGCTTCAAGCGGGGGCCGTTCCTTTTTATGGTTTTAATCGTTTACTGCCAGTTTCCCCTCGCCGAGTATCGTCCCCGACGCCTCCTCGCTGAACTGGGTGGTGTAGAGGTTGTAGTAGTAGCCGTGCAGCTTCAAGAGCTCGCGGTGGCTGCCCTGTTCGGTAATGCGACCGTCGCGGATGACGAGGATGCGGTCCGCGTTGCGTATGGTCGAGAGGCGGTGCGCCACGATGAAGCTGGTCCTCCCCCTGAGGACCTTGGTGATGGCCTCCTGGATGAGCTGCTCGGTCTCGGTGTCGACGGAGCTTGTCGCCTCGTCGAGC
>DATMYG010000196.1:0-3115 GCA_035561055.1 Clostridia bacterium
CTTATATGCTTAGGAGGAAAACCCATGAAAGAATCTTTGACCCCCGCCGAATGGGTCGTGATGCGCGCGCTGTGGGAAAAGAGCCCCGCCACGCTCTCCGAGGTCATCGCCAAGATCGGCGACGGCCCTAGCTGGAGCTACAAGACCTTTTCCGCGTACCTCGCCATACTGGAGAAGAAAGGCTTCGTCGCCGCCGACCGGCGCGGGCGGGATAAGTTTTACTATCCCGTCGCGACGCGCGAGGAATGCGTGGAGCGCGAGAGCAGAAACGTGCTCGAGAAGATCGAGGCGGGCTCCGTCGGGCTGATGGTTACCTCCATGGTGCGCGCGGGCAACCTCGGCGCGGACGAGCGCCGCGCGTTGTTAACGGAGCTGGAGAAGCTAATCGAGCAGGAGGCGCGGGATGAAGGCGACGATTGACGCGCTGCTCGAAATAAGCCTCTATTCCGCCGCGATCACGGGGGCGATCCTCCTCTTTCGCGCGCTGTTCAAAAAGCGCGTTTCCGCGCATCTGCAATACCTGATATGGGGATTGCTGATCTTCAGGCTCGCGCTGCCCGTGACCTTTGAGAGCGGTTTCCACGTGGAAAGCCTGTTCCCCGAAGCGCCGGTTGCCCAGACATGGGCGACGCCTCCCGTCGCAACGACGCCGCGCCCGACGGCGGCGCTCCCCGTCCAGGCCGACGCGCAGGGCGCGGCCGATCCGGCTGACGCCATTGCGCCACAGGTCAAAACGCAGACCGCGCCGAAGCCCGAAATCGACTGGTACCGCGTCGCGTTCTTCGCGTGGCTCGGGGGCATCGCGGCCTACGCGGCGTGGATGGCAATCGTGAAACTTCGCTACCGCCGCCGCATGAAGCTTCTTAGGGTTGAAACGCCGCCCGAAGCGCTTGCGCTGTACCGGGAATGCCGCGCGGCGCTCGGCATCAAGAGGGAAATCCCGCTCTGGGTCGTGGATGCGGCGATGTCTCCCGGCGTCGCGCCCCTCGGCGGGCCGGTGCTGCTCGTGCCCGCGGGGTTACTCGGCTTTGGGGAACGGCTCCGCTTCGCGCTCCTGCACGAGCTTACGCACATCGTACGCAGGGATCCCCTCGTCGTTTGCATGATGAACGTCCTTCGCGCGGCGTACTGGTTTAATCCGGCCGTGCACTTAGCCTTTTCGGAAATGCTCTCGGATATGGAAACCGCCTGCGACGCGGACGTGCTCGCCTTCCTCCGTCCCGGCGAGAAAAAGAGCTATCTCGCGACGATCATTAGCCTATTCTCCTTCGAGGTGCTGCCCCAACTTTCCATGGCGAACCTCCGTACGCGGCGCATGGCACAGCTCAGGGTGCGCGGCGCGTTCATGCGAAAAGCCGCTTCCCGAGGCTCCCGCGTCGCCGCCGCAGCGCTCGCCCTCGTTCTGCTTTTCGGCTGCTTCACAACCGCCTGCCAACCCACGCCGGAGACGGAGATCGTGGTCAACAAGGGGGACGACGGCCTCGGGGATGCCATTTCTTCCACGCCGCCACCCGAGGCGGACGAAACGCCGTATGAAGCGCCCGCGCATTACAACGGCGCGGAAACCTTCTTCGACGGGCTCGTGAACCTGACCTACGATATGGACATAAGCGTGCCCGCCGCGACGAAGTACCCCGTCTATGCCGCGGCGCCCGCCAGCTTCACGCAGGAGCAGGCGGAAACGATCATCTTTGCGCTCATGGGGGACGCGCCCATGACCTACGCGGACGATGCCATGACCAAGGAGGAGATCCTGGAAAAGTTCCTGCTTCCCGCCATGAAGGATCTCGATGACGCAAAGGCGGGCAAAACCGTCGGCGACGAGGGCGGCGTAAAGACCGTAGAAGAATTGCAGGATCTTGTGGATAACATTCAGAACTGGTACGACAGCGCGCCCGAAACGAAGGATACGCGTCCCGTGACGGCGGCGGATTACGCGGGCATGGCCATGTTCCTCGCGAGCGCGGAGCTCGGCAAGGCGCAGCCCGCGACGTTGCGCATCGTAAAATCCGCGGAGTATCAATCCGCCGGCGAGGTCGAGTTTCTCAACGGCACGGAGTATATTTATAACGGCTTTGAAGACCCCGCGGGCGACCTGCCCCTTGAAACCACGCGGGACGAGGCCGTCGCCCTCGCAAGCTCGCTCGTGGAGAAGCTCGGTGCAGAGGACTTCATCCTCGCGGCCGTGGGCAAAACGACGAGGCTCGGCAGCGAATCCGACATCGACCTGCCCGAATACCGCAACACCGTGGCCTACGCGGTCGTGTTCACGCGCGTGCTCGACGGCATCCCCTTCGGGTATTGCAGGATCGACACCTACAGCGGCGGCAGCGAGAAGGATTCTATAAGCGGTATGCTGCCCGCCTATGAGCGCATTATGGTCATCGTGGACGATGCCGGCGTCGCCAACGTATTCTGGAACGGCAATATGAGCATAGGCAAGCTGCTCAACGAGAACGTCGCGCTGCTGCCCTTCGATGAGATCGTCGCGCGCGCGACGCAGCAGCTCAAGGTGCAGTGCTCCTACCTGCAGGATGCCGGGAGCGTGGAGGGCACGCTCGGCGTGGAGCACTTCGACCTCACCATCACGCGCGCGGAGCTCAAGTACATGTTTGTGCGCGAGAAGGACTCGCTCGACTTCATCACAGTACCGGTGTGGGGCTTTTACGGGGTCAGCACGACGTATTACGACCACGACAGCGTGGACGCGTTCAACCGCGACCATCCGCAGGAAGGTTGGAGTGTGCCTTACGAGATGGCCTCGGAGTATTACTACTACGAATACGTCACAATCAACGCCATAGACGGAAGCGTCGTTGACAGGATCCTTGGATATTGAAACGCATCCATGAAGCTACGGGCATGGGCGCGGGCCATACGCGAATGGGGAGAGTATCTAAAGGAACACCTTGGGGAGGAGTGAAAAGGGATTCATGCGTATCCTCGTTTCAAACCTGAAACAGGCGATTTTCTCCTGGTCCTTCCTCGCGGCCGCGCTGGGGACCGCGCTGGTGCTGCTATTGTCGTGCGTGAAGGATATCTTCGAAGCGTTCCGCGCGAGTGGGCTTCTCCCCTTCGGTTATCATTCCGATCTGGTGCTCAACACCCTTTCCGG
>DATMYG010000197.1:0-3038 GCA_035561055.1 Clostridia bacterium
GGCCTCGCACTCCTTGATGATGCGCCACGCCTTCGAGTAGGCCATGCCCATCTGCTGAGCCGCGGCGCGCAGGCTTTTCGCCTCGTCCACGCGGCCGAGAAGCTCGGCGATGCCGGGGCCGAAGCACTTCTCCCCCCGAAACAGGCGGACGGTCAGCGTATATCTGAGCTTTTCCTCCACGGCACGCCTCCGTTTTTTCTCATTATAACATACCTGCGCGCAATTGACACGCGCCGTGCATGTGTTATACTCATGCTGGAATAACGCTTATGAAACGACGTGCCTTTTTTAGCAGAACAACCGTATCCCGCACCCTCGGCATCCTGCCGGGGGTGACGGCCATCGTCGGCTCCGGCGGCAAAACGACGCTGATGCTGCGCCTCGCGCGCGAACTTTCGCGGGGCGCGTCCGTCGTCGTCGCGACGAGCACGCGCATCCGGCCGCCCGAAGGCGTCCCGCTCGTCATAGGCGGTACGGAGGAAGTCGCGGCCGCGCTCGCCTCGCATCCACTCGTGTGCGCGGGGGCGTACGCCGAGTCCGGCAAGCTCTCGGCGCCCGCCGTTCCATTCCGGGAGCTCGCCCTTCTTGCGGATTACGTGCTCGTCGAGGCGGACGGTGCGCGAAATCTGCCCCTTAAGGCGCACGCTTCCCACGAGCCGGTCATCCCCGGCGGCGCGCGGGTGCTTTTCGTCGTGGGCGCGTCCGGCTTCGGCAAAGCCATCTGCGAAGCCGCGCACAGGCCGGAATTGTACGCCGCGCAACTCGGCTGCGGCATGGACGCAATCGTCACGCCGGAACTCGCGGCGAAGGCGGCGCGCCTGTTTTTGCCGGGCTGCACGGCAATCGTCAATCAGGTGGACGATTCAAAAACTCTCGCCTTGGCGGAGGAATTCGCGCATGCCTATGGCGCGGGAACGGTAATCGCCGCCGCGCTCCAACAAAAGCGCGCCGTCAGGGCGGTCTGGAGAGAATGATATGCTGGTCTTGATCCGCGGGGCGGGGGACCTCGCGACGGGCGTCGCGATCCGGCTGCACCATGCGGGGTTTCGCGTCGTAATGACGGACATCGCCACGCCCACGGCCATACGAAGGACGGTCGCCTTCAGCGAGGCCGTGCGGCGCGGGGAGGCGACGGTGGAGGGCGTGACGGCGCACCTCGCGAAGGACGTTCCGGCCGCGCTGGAATTCATCCGTGCAGGGAGTATCGCCGTGCTCGTCGATCCGGAGGCGACGTGCCGGGAAGCGCTCTGCCCGGACGCGCTCATCGACGCCATCCTCGCCAAGCGCAACACGGGGACGAAAAAATCCGACGCGCCGGTCGTCATAGCCCTTGGCCCCGGCTTTACGGCGGGGACCGACTGCCACGCCGCCATAGAGACCATGCGCGGGCACGACCTCGGAAGGGTCTACTACGAGGGTTCACCCCTGCCCGATACCGGCACGCCGGGGGAGATCGCCGGGCAGGGCGCGGCGCGGGTCCTTCGCGCGCCAAAGGACGGCGTATTCACAGGCATAAAACAGATCGGCGATTTGGTTGAGGCGGGGGAAACCGTCGCCCTCGTGGACGGCGCGCCGGTAGCCGCCGCGCTTTCAGGCGTGCTGCGGGGCTTGCTGCCCGGTGGCATCCGCGTGAGGGCGGGCATGAAGAGCGGGGACGTCGACCCGCGCGGGAACTCCGAGGCGTGCTTCACCGTATCCGACAAGGCGCGCGCCCTCGGCGGCGCGGCGCTCGAGGCGATATTGCATTTTACGAACGGAGGAAGATAGGATATGGAAACCGAGATTAAGCTCACCAAGCTCGCCAACTGCGCGGGCTGCGGTGCGAAGGTCGGCGCGGGCACGCTCGCGAAGCTTTTGGGCGACATCGCGCCGGAGAGCGACCCGAATCTGCTCGTAGGCTTCGACCATGCGGACGACGCCTCGGTCTACCGCGTGTCGGACGAACTCGCGCTCGTGCAGACGCTCGATTTCTTCCCGCCCATCGCGGACGACCCATACACCTACGGGCGCATCGCCGCGGCCAACGCGCTTTCGGACGTGTACGCCATGGGCGGCACGCCCAAGCTTGCACAGAACATCCTCGCTATCCCCGAGTATATGCCGGGCGAGGTCGTCAAGGCCATCCTCCGCGGCGGGTTCGACGCGGCGAAGGAGGCGGGCGCGCTCGTCACGGGCGGCCACAGCATCTTCGACGAGGAGCCCAAGTACGGCATGTGCGTCACGGGCTTCGTCCACCCGGGTAGGGTGCTCACCAACTCCGGCGCAAAGGTCGGGGATATCCTCTTTCTCACGAAGCCCCTCGGCTGCGGCGTCATCACCACGGCGGCCAAAGCCGGGCGCTGCCCGGAGGAATCGCTCAAAGCCGCCATCGCGGGCATGACGCGGCTCAACAAATACGCGGCTGAGGCGACGGCCCCCTTCCGGGCGCACGCCTGCACGGATGTGACGGGCTTCGGCCTCATGGGGCACGCGCTCGAAATGGCGCAGGGCTCGGGTGCGACAATCGAATTTTACGCCTCCGTGCTGCCACTTTTGCCCGGCGCGCTCGCGCTCGCGCGGGAAGGGCTTCTCCCCGGCGGCATGTACCGCAACCGCGCGTTCGCCGAAGCCTTCGTCGAGGCGCAGGGGCTTGAAACGGCGCTCGCGGACCTCCTCTTCGACCCGCAAACCTCGGGCGGCCTGCTCGTGGCGATGGACCCCGCGGACGCGGACGCATATGAGCTTGCCCTCAAAGAAAAAGCGCCGCTCGCGCGGCGCGTGGGTCGTGTGCGGGAAGCCTCAGCAGGGCGGATCGTCGTCCTTCCCTGAGGCGCGCTTCTTCTTCCTTTGGGCGTACATCGCCTCGCGGATAACGGCGAGCACCTCGTCCGTGCCGTCGGCGAGCGCCTCGCCGCTCATGGCGGATATGAAGGAAAGCCTGCGGTCATATAGGTCGTTCACCGCGTCGAGCAGGCTTTCGGGCGTGAGCTTTTCCTGCTCGAGGACCATGGCGTAGCCCTTGCGCGCGAAATACCCGGCATTCAGGATTTGGTCCCCGC
>DATMYG010000198.1:0-2464 GCA_035561055.1 Clostridia bacterium
CTGGGAGACCTTGATGGGCACCTTTTTGCGGGAGTCCCTGACCTGTTTGCGGATCTCATCCCGCGCGAGCTTCTGTTCGAAAACAGCGAGTCTCTTTTCAACGGTCAGTCTTCCCCTTAAGACCACGCGGAGCACGAGCGCGCTGAGCACGAACATGAAAAGCGTTGCCGTTGATACGAGAAGAATCAGTTCCATATCCTTACCTACTCAAACCATTCGTCGTTCACGGCGACGCCGTTCGACCGGATTTTCTGGATGCAGCGCGGCCGTATGCCCGTGGGACGGAATTTGCCGATAAAGCGCCCCTGCGCGTCGCGCGAGCCATCCGTTTCGTACACGAAGATCTCCTGCATGGAAACAGTCTCGCCCTCCATGCCCGTGATCTCGGAAACCGAGGTGATGCGGCGCGAGCCGTCGCGCAACCTCGATTGCTGGACGATGATGTCGAGCGCAGAGGTAATCTGGGCGCGGATGGCCATCATGGGCATCTCGGCGCCCGTCATCATGACCATGGTTTCCAGTCGGGCAATGACGTCGCGCGGGGAGTTGGCATGCGCGGTCGAAAGTGAGCCGTCGTGGCCTGTGTTCATCGCCTGAAGCATGTCGAGCGCCTCGGAGCCGCGCACTTCGCCCACGATGATGCGGTCCGGCCTCATGCGCAGGGCATTCTTGACCAGGTCGCGGATGGAGATTTCGCCCCTGCCCTCCATGTTCGCGGGGCGGCTTTCAAGCGTCACCACGTGCGACTGGTTGAGCTGGAGTTCCGCCGCGTCCTCAATGGTGACGATGCGCTGCCCGTCGGGCACGAAGCTCGAGAGCACGTTGAGCAGCGTCGTCTTTCCGCTGCCGGTACCGCCGGAAACCATCATGTTGAGGTTGCCCTTGACGCACGCCTCAAGGAAGCTCGCCATACGCGGGGTCAAACTGCCGAACCCGATCAAGTCGTTGATGGTGAAGGGCTTCTTTGAGAACTTACGGATCGTGATCACCGGGCCCACAAGCGAGAGCGGGGGGATGATGATGTTCACGCGGGAGCCGTCCTTGAGGCGGGCGTCCACCATGGGGCTCGCTTCGTCGACGTGACGCCCCATGGCGTTGACGATCTTCTCGACGATCTGCATGACGTGCTCGTCGTCCCGGAAGATGATTTCCGAGAGGGTAAGCTTGCCGCTGCGCTCCACGAAAACCTGCCGCGGCCCGTTGACCATGACTTCGGTAATGGTCGGGTCGCGCAGAAGCTGCTCGAGCGGGCCGAGGCCCATGACCTCGTTAAAGAGCGTGTACGCGAGCTTCGCGCGCTCGGTGCGGTTGATGACGTCCGCATATTCGAGCAGGATTTCCTCGATTGCGCTCTGGACGTCCGCCTCGCTAGGCTCGGCGTTCTTGTCGTGCAGCTTGTCGATGACGCTGCGCCGCACGCGCTCGGCGATGACGTTCTGCTGCTCCTTCTTCGGATCGACCGCGGGCGAAGGCGCCTCCACGCTCGTTTCCCGCACGGACGTTTCGAAACCAGCTCCGCGGACCGCCTCGGTCTTATTCAGCCTCTCGGCAAGGCTCATCAGCCCACCACCTCCCTGGCGATGGCTTTGAGCGCCTTGGCGAGCGGCGTGCGGGACGCCTCGGCGACGATGGGCCTGCCGATGCACTGGCACTTGTCCGCGGTCTGCTCATCGAGCGGAAGCACGTAATCCGGGTCACGGCCGAGGGCCTTGCGCACATCCTTGATGCCGAGGAAGGAGCTCTTCGCGCTCTTATTATAAACGAACTTTGTCTTGTCGCCCATGCGCAGGCTGTTGAGGATCGTGATCGCCGTGTGCGCCGCCTTGACGGAAGCGATGTCCGGCTGCAGCACCACGAGCACGAGGTCGCTGTTCTCTATAGCGGTCAGGGTATGCTCCTCAAAGTTCGTGGGCAGGTCGATCACGATGCAGTCGAAGAACGGGCGCATGACCGCGATGGCTGCCTCGATGGTGCGTGCCTGTACGAATTCGCCATCCTCCGGGCTGTTGGGACCGGCGAGTATGGTGAGGCCGCTGTAATGCTGCACGGTATAGGTGCGAAGCGCGTCCATGGTGAGGTTGCCGCGCTCCTGGCTCAGCTCCGCGACGGTATCCTTGGCCTGCATGTCGAGGAAGAGCGTAACGCACGCGCAGTCGAGGTTGAGGTCGACGATGGCGGCCTTTCTGCCCAGCATCGCCACAGCCGAGGCGATGTTCACGGCGACGGTGGTCTTGCCCGTGCCGCCTTTGGGGGAGAATACGCTCACGACCTTGGATTCCCCGCCGATCCCGGCGCAGCCGACGTTGGCACGCGTATGGCCCAGCGCACCCGCACGGCGCACGGTATCGAGTATGGTCTGCGGCTCATCCTCGAGAGACACGCACATGCCGATGCCGCAGCCCTGCGCCTTCTTGACGACCTGCATGGTGAGCTTTTCAGCGGCGAGCACGATTGAGCAGCCGGG
>DATMYG010000199.1:0-3319 GCA_035561055.1 Clostridia bacterium
AACGCCTGCCCCGGCCGCGTGGAGCTCGTTACGCAGGAGGGGGACAGGCTCAACCTCAAGTCCGCGCTGTGCCAGTACATCGCCCTGACGCAGATGTTCCAGGACGAGCGCATCACGGACGTGGAGCTTGTCGTGAGCAACCCGGCCGATTTCGACCGGCTCAGGCCCTACCTCGTCATAGAGGAATAGCTTTACGTTTTTTTTCGCGCCCGGCGGCTTGTTTCGCCGGGCGCGCCTGTTATATAATCGCATCATATGGGCATACAAGCTGTGATTTTTGATATGGACGGCCTCATGTTCGACACGGAGCGCGTGGCGGGCGCGGGTATGATCGCGGCGCTGCGCGCGCAGGGTTTCGAGGCGGACGAAGCGACGCTCGAGAAGCTGCTCGGCATCGATTACGAGGGCACAAAACGCGCGCTCACGGAATGCTACGGGGAGGGCCTCGACTTCGGCGCCGCGATTGCGGGCATGGAGAAGCATATCGACGATTGTATCGCGCACTTCGGAACCCCCGTGAAGCCGGGGCTTTTTGAACTGCTCGCGCGGCTCGACGAAATGGGGCTTCCCCGCGCGATCGCCTCCTCCAGCCCCAGGGAGCGCATCCTGAGCAACCTCAAAGGGGCGGGCCTTTCCGGCCGGTTCGACGCGATCGTCTGCGGGGGCGACGTGGCGCATGGCAAGCCCGCGCCGGATATCTTCCTCGCGGCGGCAAAGGCGCTCGGCATCGCGCCGGAAAGCTGCATGGCGCTCGAGGACTCCGCCAGCGGGGTCGAGGCCGCCAAACGCGCGGGCATGAAAACCGTGATGGTGCCCGACCTGCACGCGCCGGACGATAAGGACCGCGCCGGACTCTATGCGCTCGCGCATTCCCTTTTTGACGCAATCCCGTTGCTCGGGCAGGAAAGCTGACATGACCGTGCTTCTATTAATCATCATCTACGTCGCCTTCATCGGTCTGGGGCTTCCGGACTCGCTGCTGGGTTCTGCGTGGCCTGTCGCGCACATCGACCTCGCCGTGCCCATCGCGGTGGCGGGGCTTGTGAACGTTGTGGCCGCCGTGGGCACGGTCGCCTCGAGCCTCCTGTCCGAACGGATCATCCGCCGTTTTGGCACGGCGACGGTCACCGCCGCGAGCATCTTCATGACTTCCATGGCCCTCATGGGCATGGGCTTCGCGACGCGCTTCTGGATGGTGATGGCGCTCGGCATCCCGCTGGGCTTTGGCGCGGGCACTGTGGACTCGGCGCTCAACAACTTCGTGGCGCTCCACTACAAGGCCAACCACATGAACTGGCTGCATTGCTTCTGGGGCGTGGGCGCGACGAGCGGCCCCGTGATCATGGCGCTGTACCTTGTCAAGAACAACTGGCATGGCGCGTACCGCACGGTGTCGCTGGCACTTTTGTGCATCGCCGCGATCGTTGTCGCCTCCTTTCCGCTTTGGAAAAGGTTCTCCAAGCCCGCGGCGAAAGCGGGCGGCAAGCCCGTGCCCAAGCGGGTGCTTATCCGGCTTCCCGGCGCGCTTGCGGCCTGCCTCGCCTTCTGTTTTTATTGCGGCGGGGAATTTACGACGGGGCTTTGGGCAAGCAGCTACTTCGTTAGCGTCAAGGGCATCGCGCCCGATACGGCGGCAAGCTGGGCGGCCATGTACTATTTCGGCATCACGGCGGGCAGGCTCCTTTCCGGCTTCGCCGCGCTGAAGCTATCGGACAAAACGCTCGTGCGCATCGGCCTCGCGCTGATCCTTGCCGGCGTGGGCGTGCTGCTGCTGCCCTTCTCGGGCGCGTCGCAGGCCGCGGCGCTGTGCATGATCGGCCTCGGGTGCGCGCCGATCTTCCCTTCGCTGCTCGACGAAACGCCCAAGCTCTTCGGCGAGGAGTATTCGCAGGGCCTCATGGGACTGCAGCTCGCCTTCGCGTATCTGGGCGGCACGCTGCTCTGCCCGCTCTTCGGGTGGATATCCCCCGTCGTCGGACTCGGCGCGTGGCCGGTTTACCTCTTCCTTATGTTCGCCGCGGTGATTTTTGCGACCGAGTTCACGCAGCTAAAGGCCAAAGCGGCCGCGCGCGCGCATGGCTGAGCGCGTTTTTGTATTGGAAAGAACGCTTCGGGGATGCTATAATCCAAGTATGAAAAAGATGGCTCCCTATTTTAAATACGCGCTGCTGCTTATCGGCATTGCGTTCGTCGCGGTGGGGGTTTTCCGCCGGGAATACCTCGACGTGCTTAGGAAGGCGGCCCTGCTCTGCCTCGAGTGCATCGGCATCGGGTGAAGTGATGAAAAAACTCTGGGCATTCCTCACAAAGCGGCCGGTCATACAGTCCCTGTGGGCGCTTATCACAAACTCCCGCCTCGGGAATTTCTTCAGCGGCACAATCTATACCGGCAACCTCAAGAGCGTATGTGTGCCGGGGCTCAACTGCTACTCCTGCCCCGCGGCGACGAGCGCGTGCCCCATCGGCGCGCTGCAGGCCCAGCTTGGCGGGTGGAAAAACGGCTTCGCGTTCTATACGACGGGGCTGCTGCTCCTCTTCGGCGCGCTCCTGGGCAGGCTGGTATGCGGTTTCCTCTGCCCGTTCGGCTTCATACAGGATCTGATCAACAGGGTTAAAACTAAAAAAATCCACGTTCCAAACAGGCTCGACAAGGCGCTTCGCTATATTAAATACGGCATACTCGCCGTTTTCGTCATCATTCTGCCGATCTTCCTCGTGAACGATTTCGGCCTGGGAACGCCGTGGT
Organism: Clostridia bacterium; assembly: GCA_035561055.1. GTDB lineage: Bacteria > Bacillota > Clostridia > Christensenellales > CAG-138 > Phil1. The sequence goes on from DATMYG010000199.1 coordinate 2,747, forward strand.
TCTGCAAGCTCATCTGTCCAGCGGGAACGCTTGAGGGCGGCGTGCCGCTGGTGCTGGCCAACCCGGATCTGCGCGTGGCAGTAGGCGGGCTTTATGCGTGGAAGATCTCGCTGCTCGTCGGCTTCATCGCGCTCTCGTTCTTTATCTCAAGACCCTTTTGCAAGTATATCTGCCCTCTGGGCGCGATCTATTCCCTGTTCAACAGGGTGAGCTTCTACCGCATGAGGCTCGACGAGGCCAAATGCACCCGCTGCGGCGCGTGCACGCGCAAGTGCCCCATGAACATCGACGTGCCGCACGACCTCGACGGGCCGGAGTGCATCCGCTGCAACGAATGTAAGCGTATCTGCCCCCACGGTGCGATCCGCTCGGGTTTCGCCGCCGGGGTGAAACAAAAGGAGGCCGAAAAGCATGCTTAGGATTTCTTCCGCACACAAGGTCGACAGGCTCTCATGCGGGAACGCGCCCGCGGCGCGCTGCAAAAGCGGGGACACGGTCGCGTTCGAAACGCTGGACTGCTACGACGGCGCGGTGTCCCGCGCGGGCGTGCGCACCTATGATAAGCGCATGGCG
>DATMYG010000200.1:0-4177 GCA_035561055.1 Clostridia bacterium
GCGCGGAACCGATGACGAAGCCGCGCGCCTCGGGCCCGACCACGAGATCGGCTTTTTTATCCCGCACGCTGTCCGCAAGCTCGTCGATAAGCTGGCGGTACGCTTCCGGGTTTTTGATGAGGGTGGTCACGTCGCGAAACAGGATTCCCTTCTTCGGAAAGTCGGGGAGCGAACGGACGGTGCTCCGAAGATCCATATTAAGCCTCCTTATAGCAGCGCAAATAATGTTGGTGGTCGTCCAAAATGGCGTTCGCCGCCGCGAAAGCGCGGCTTTCCTCAAGGGAGCGGCCCGGCGCATCCTTGACGAGCCGAGCGCCCGCGTCCGTGACGCTTACGAAGCCGAGTTCTTCGAACACGCCGATGGCGAAGCGCGCCGCGCGCTCATCCGCGCTCGCCTCGCGGCGGAGCGCATCGAGCATGCCTGCGCGGTTGTAGAAGCTGCCGGCCGTGCGGCACAGAGCCTTGTACAATTCGCCGAGCGCCGCCCGGTCAACCCGGAGGGCGCGGGCGAGTTCGTCCGCGTCGCCCTGTGCGGGCGCGCCGCAGAGAAGCTCCGCTTTCGGTGCAAGCGCGGCGAGGCGTTCCTCCATGCCCAGCGGTGCGTCGTACACGACGAGCGTCCTGAAGCGCGAGATATCCAGCGCGGAAAGGTCGGGGGCAAGCACCGCCGCGTTGTACGCCGCGGCTCCACCCCTGCAGGAGCCAAAGGCGATGTCCATGCGCCCGTAGAGCTCCTCCCGGGTGGCAAGCGTGAGGAAACGCTCTGCGCCGGGACGCGTGAAGCACAACACGACAAGGCCGGAAACCCGTGCGCGCGCAAGATGCGAAATCAGTTCGTCCGCATCCGCGCGTTTTATGGGAAAATCGGCACAGGTACTATTATACAGAAGATTGCGCGATAATGCATCAGCGAATTTATCCTCGCTTCGCGCGAGGTACGCGCGGACGTCCTCCGGCGGCGCGGCGCGAAGCGCCTGCAGCGTCAGCCGCAGCGACTCGTCGTTGAAGTCGTTGATTTCGGGGGTGTAGAGCACGTCGCAGGCATCCATGGCGTTGATTTCGGCGAAGCGCTCGCCCGCGCCAAAATAGACGGCTTGTATATACTGCGATGCTTTCTGCAGCGTCAGCGAAAGGTGTTTTCCGCCCGCTCCCATGGCACGCACGGATTTGACGCGCGCGCCGTCCGTGCGCAACAGCACCCGCTCGTTCCCCTCGCCGAAGGGGGAGAACGCCTCAAGCTCGCGCGCGAGGCGCATCGTAACGCCCGTGAACTCCGCCTCGTCGTCGTAGGCCGCGTGCGGAAGGAAGGCGTCTTCGGGGACGTTATGCCGGATGTAATCGTCGAGCGCCTCGCGAAAAGGCGCGATGTTCTCTTCGGGCAGCGTCACGCCCGCGGCAAACGCGTGGCCGCCGAAGCGCGTGAAGTATCCCTCGCACGCTTTGAGTGCGGCGTGGATGTTCACCCCGGGGACCGAGCGTGCGGAGCCCGCGACGGCGTTCCCGCAGCCCGTTAAGAGCAGCGCGGGGCGGTAGTATTTTTCCGCGATGCGCCCCGCGGCGACCCCGACCACGCCGGGGTTCCACTTGGGGTTGTAGAGCACGATGGAGCGCCTGGAGCACAGATCGTCCGCTTCGAGCGCCGCGCAGGCGGAAGCGTAAATGGCCGCCTCCTCGGCGCGCCGCTGCTCGTTGAGGGCGTTGAGCCGTTCCGCCGCGGCTCTGAGCTTCGCCGGGTCCTCCTCGACGAGCAGATCCACCGCGAGCGCGGCTTCCTCTATCCTGCCCGCGGCGTTGAGCCGGGGTCCTATCACAAAGCCGAAGGAATGAGAATCCACCTTTTCCGGCTCCTTATCCGTGGCGGCGAGCAGCGCGATTAGGCCCTTAGGGCAGCGCCGCACGCGGATGGCTTCAATGGCGAGGGAGGCCAGCACGCGGTTTTCCCCGAAGAGGGGGACGATATCCGCGACTGTCGCCACGCCCGCGAGCGAAACGTATTTGAGCGCTTCCTTCCTTCCGGCCATAGCCTCCACCAGCTTGAAGGCGAGCCCCGCGCCGCAGATGTGCCTGTTCGCGTAGCCGCCCTCCGCGCCCGAGAGTAGAAGCGCCTCGCAGGGGGGCAGGGTATCCCCGGGTATATGGTGGTCGGTGACGACGGCCTCGATGCCCAGCTCGTAGCATTGTGCAAGCTCCGCTACGGCCTTTACGCCGTTATCCACGGTAATCACAAGCTTCGCGCCCGCGGCGGCGAGTTGCCCGGGCGTCCCGGCATTCATGCCGTACCCCTCGTCGTGCCGGGAGGGAATCAGGTAAAACGCATCCGCCTTACGCGCGCGAAGATACAGCATCAATATCGCGGTGGCGCATACGCCGTCCGCGTCGTAATCGCCGAACACGCAAATGCGCTCCCCGCTCCCGATCGCCCGCTCGATGCGCGCGACGGCCTTTCGCATGTCCGGGAAGCCGAAGGGGTCGAGAAGCTGCCCCTCGTTCGGGTGCAGGAATTCCTCGGCCTCGATTCCGTCCGCAAGCCCGCGCGCCATGAGAAGTTGCGCCGCACGCGGCGAAATGCCCAGATCTTTCCCGAGCTTCTCGGCCTCGTGGAGCGGCGGCGTGTCGCGCCTGCGTTCGTAGATGAGCATAACGGCCTCTTCCTTCCGGCAAATACGGATTTCCCAAGACCGATTATACTATTTTTCGACAAGGGTGAACAGGACTATTTGGCTGCCCGGTAGATCATGGCGCTGAGCATACCCGCGAGGATGCCTATGCCGAAATCGGCCAGCACAGCGAGCGTAAGCGCGAACGTGTCCGACAGGATCGAGAAAATTACGAACGCAAACGCGGAGTAAATGAGCCCGGCGGCGGCGCCATAGAGCCATGTCTTCTCCCTGCACCGCCTGGCGACGACGATGCCCGCGACGGCGGCGCTTACGACCTTGATGCCCGTGTTGACGATGGCGATGCTCTCCGTGCCCAGCCACTGCTGCCACATGGCTGCGGCATAGATGACGATGAGCACAAGGCTTACGGCGGATGCCATTACCGAGCCTTTCAGAAGCTCCGCGAATAGATTCGGCGCCTCGTTTGTTTTCGACTTTCGCATGCTGATCCCCCTCCCAATCGGTTATAGGTATGCGCAGGCGTGTAAGGATATGCGCGCGTGGACGCGCCTGGCAATGGACAATCGGCAATCAAGGAACGCTGGGAAGCCACGGCGAAACAGACGGCGCTCGCGTTTGACTTTTTTATCAGATATATTATAATGAAGAGTATAATCATTACAAAAATGGAAGGAGCTTTCGTATGAAAAACGCATTCTCCCGCAGGTGCGTGCGCCTTTTTGTATGCGCGGCAATTTTGAGCGCGTGTTTGGCTGCAAGCGCGTGCGATACGCTCCCGAAGGACACGAAGGAGGCTTTCCTTACGGTCTACCTGACGACGAATTACAAGCATCGGTATGATGTATGGGAAGAAATTTACAACCGGGATCCTCCCGCGAACATGAAACCCGAGGACGGCGGCAGGCTTGCCGACGAACAGATCAGGGAGGCTACGGAGCGTTTGTATCGGGATGTGAGAGAGTACATCAGCGACGAATGCTATGAAGAAATGACGACGTACTTCCAGATCGAGATATATGACCAGCGCTGCATTGAAGACGGCTGCACCATACGCCCGACGAGCTTCGAATTCACGGAGGATTCCCAATCCGGCGACGAAACGGCGTATTCCTTCAAGGCGCACGTCATACGCACGCAGGACGGCGCTGAGGAGAGTGGCGTGGTCTTTGGGGACGTCACCGTGCGCAAGGATGGAAACGGCGAGATCGTCACACGCGCATTCGTTGCCCCCGGTTTCCTGCCGGACGACCGGGACGATTAAACGGCCAGACGAACGAAAGCGGCCTGCGCTTCGAGCGCAGGCCGTTTGAGTTTCAGTCGGTATTCGTTATTACCTGTCAGCTGAATGTTTGCTGAATATCATTCGGCAAACATTCAGTGCGCCCTGGGCATGTCGTCGTACGCGGCGCGCGGGCCGCCGACGTATTTGGGCCGTGTGCGCGCGGCGACGACGTTCGCCTCGCCGATCTTTCGCGTGCGTGCGTGTACGGGTACGACCACCGGGTGCATGTGCATGCCGATCAGCGTGCCGCCGATATCCATGCCCGCGCCGGCCT
>DATMYG010000201.1:0-2374 GCA_035561055.1 Clostridia bacterium
CGGCATGCGCCTCGTGGGCCTCGCGTACGACCCGCGCCGCCTCGGCCTCGATCGATTCCCCGGCAATGCCTTCCCCGTCCTCGCTTTTTTTCAGGATCAGCAGGAATTCTATGTTGCCTTTCGGCCCCGTGATGGGCGAATAATCCATGCCCTCGAGCGCGAAGCCCGTTTCCGCGGCAAAGCGCGCCGCGCCCACGAGTACCTCCCGGTGCAACGCGGGATCGCGCACCACACCGTTCTTGCCGACCTTGCCTTTGCCGGCCTCAAACTGCGGCTTCACGAGCACGACGCTTTTCGCGCCTTCCCGAAGGCACGCGCGGATTCCGGGCAAAATCAGCCGGATGGAAATGAAGGACACATCCATCGACGCGAAGTCGAGCGCCTGCGCGAACCACGCGGGTTCCATGAAGCGCGCGTTTGTGCGCTCCATCACGACGACGCGCGCGTCGCTGCGGAGCTTCCAATCCAGCTGGCCGTAGCCGACGTCGATGGCGTATACCTTCGCCGCGCCGTGGCGCAGCATGCAATCCGTAAAGCCGCCCGTGGATGCACCCACGTCCGCCGCGATCGCGCCCGAGAGGCCGATGCCGTACTTCTCAATCGCCTTTTCAAGCTTGAGTCCGCCGCGGCTGACAAAGGGATTTTCCGCGCCGCGAAGCTCCAGCCTGCAGCCCTCCGGCACATTATCTCCGGGCTTATCAACGCGCGTTTCGCCAAGGTAGGCGTTGCCGCTCATAATCACGGCACGCGCTTTCTCACGGCTCTCGCACAGCCCAAGTTCCACCAGACGCACATCGGCGCGTACGCCCTTCATCGGGCCGCCTCCAAGGCTTCCATAACCCTTTGACGCACCAGGTCCGGCGAAATGCCGCACATTTCGTCCTGCTCGGCGATGGTCGCCTGCGGCACAGGCGTCTTGGGGATGCCGAGGGCGATCACGCGCGGGTTTCCTTCGAAATGTTCGCGGAGCGCTGTGCCGAGGCCGCCCTCGACGACTCCGTCCTCAAGAGTGATGACGATCTTGGTTCGTTCTTGGATCGCTGCGAGCGTGTTCCCATCGAGCGGCCTGATGAAGCGCGCGCTGACGATGCCCACGGACAGCCCTTCGCACGCGCGCAGCGCCGTTTCGACCATCCTGCCCTCCGCGACGATCGTAACCGCCTGAGGCGGGGCGAGCGTTTCCCATTCGCCCAGCGCGATGCCCTGCGCAAGCGGCGCGCAGCGAAGCGAGCCCCTGTTGTAGCGCAGCGCCGACGGCGCGTCGAGCGTGAGCGCAAATGCGAGCATTGCGGCGAGTTCCTCCCGCGTGGAAGGCGCCATGATCGTCATGTTCGGAAGGTTTCTAAGATAGCTCATGTCATACACGCCGTGGTGCGTCTCCCCATCCTCGCCTACGAGGCCCGCACGGTCTATGGCGAAGACGACGGGCAGTTCCTGCAGGCATACGTCGTGGATAATCTGGTCGTACGCACGCTGCAAAAAGCTTGAGTAGATCGCCACTACGGGCTTTGCGCCCGCCGAGGCCATGCCCGCGGCCATCGTGACGGCGTGTTCCTCGGCAATGCCTACGTCGAAGAAGCGCGCGGGGTATTTTCTCGCAAACGCGTCGAGCCCCGTTCCCGCGGACATCGCAGCCGTGATGGCGGCGATACGCCCGTCATGCTCGGCAAGCTCAACCAAAGCATGCGCGAAAACGGCGGAGTTGCTCTTCCCCGCGCTCGCGCCGCACGCACCCGTCCTCGGGTCGAACGCGCCTATGCCGTGGAACTTCTCCGGGTCGCTTTCCGCAAGCCCGTATCCCTTACCCTTGACGGTGATCGCATGCACGATCACCGGGTGACGCAGCGCTTTCGCCTGCTCAAGCGCGCGCACGAGGAAGTTGACGTCGTGCCCGTCGACCGGGCCGAGGTAGGTGAAGCCCATTTCCTCGAAGAGCACGTTCGGAAGCAACAGGTATTTGATCCTGTTCTTGAAGCGCAGTACGCGGTTTGCGAGCCCCTGGCCGATTTTCGGGATGCGGTTGAGCGTGTCCGCGACAAAGCTTTTAAAGCGCTGGTATGACCCGCTCGTGCGGATTTTGCCAAGATGCCTGCTTACGGCGCCCACGTTGTGCGCGATGGACATGGCGTTGTCGTTGATGACGACGATAAGCGGCAGCTTGCTCTGCCCCGCGTCGTTGAGCGCTTCGAAGCACAGCCCGCCTGTAAGCGCGCCGTCCCCCACGATCGCCGCGACATAGCGTTCCCGCCCAAGCATGGCGTCCGCGCGGAGCATGCCGATGGCCGCGGAGATCGACGTGCTCGCGTGGCCGGTATCAAACGCGTCGTGCGGGCTTTCGGCGCGCTTGGGAAAGCCGCTGATGCCGCCCAACTTG
>DATMYG010000202.1:0-3558 GCA_035561055.1 Clostridia bacterium
GCTGCGCGCGCTGTGCGCCGAAGGCTACATCGACGAAATCGGGGATGCGGAACGCGGAGCGCGCGCGAAGAGGACGTACCACCTGCTGCCGCGCGGGCTGGAAGCGCTGCGCGCATGGCTCGCGAAGCCCGTGGAGAAAGAGTCGCTGCGCTTTGAGATTTTACTGAAAACGTACTTTTCGCACCTGATCGCGCCAGAAATCATGCGGGAGCACGTACAGGAATTCCGCCGCGCGCACGAGCGCGACCTCGCGACGCTGCTGCTGTTCGAGCGGGAATTGAAGGCCGTCGAGAAGGACGACGCGGCGCACCCGTCGATTTTGCGCGTGATCGACTTCGGCGTAAAAGCCAACAGGGCATACCTCGCGTGGTGCGATGAAACCGAGCGTTATCTGGAGGCAAAACATGAAAACGAGGCGTAACATCAGGCTGGTTCTCACGTACGCGGCGATGTTCCTTTTCCCGCTGACGTTCAACTACCTTTCGCCCTATGTTTCCATCGACGGGGCGATGGCGGGGCTCGTCTCGGGCAGCGTCGCCGTGTTCGCGCTGCAGTTCCTCTCGGGCATATTCCTCGGGCGCGCGTGGTGCGCGTGGGCCTGCCCCGTGGCGGGCGTTGCGGAAATAGGCAGGAGCGTCAACGACAGACGCGTCGATATCAAAAAGCTCGCGATCCTGCGCTATTCAATCTTCGGCGTGTGGTTCCTCGCGCTCGCGGGCTCGTTCGTGCTCGCAGGCGGCATTAAGGGGTTCGACCCGCTGCACCTGACGGAGAGCGTCGTATCCATCGACACGCCGCTGAAGTTCATTACCTACTACCTCGTGCTGACGCTGCTCGTCGTTTTAACCTTCGCCATCGGCCGACGCGGCGCGTGTCACGCAATCTGCTGGATGGCGCCCTTCATGACGGCGGGGGAGCTAATCGGACGCGCGCTGCATATTCCTCAGCTAAAAATCCGCTCCACCCCCAAGAACTGCGTTTCGTGCGGCCTTTGCACGAAGAGGTGCCCCATGAGCATCGATGTCGAAACGGAAATCAAATCCGGACACATCAAATCCCTTGCCTGCATCCGCTGCGGAGAGTGCGCGGACGGCTGCCCGAAGAAGGTTTTGCGCTTCGGCATGCGGTAATCGGAGTAGTATTACGGTTTATAGTAAAACGACTTATTATCGAGTGCGCGCATGACGGCGAGCACGCCGTCGAGGTGATCGCACTCGTGCTGGAGAAGTTCCGAAAGATCGCCCTCCAGTTCGAGCGCGCGCGGCCGCCAGTCAAGGTCCATAAAATCGATGCGGCAGCGCCTGTATCGAAGGACGCGCACCACCAGGTGCGGAAAGGACATGCAGTCGTCCATAACCTCCATGAGCGAGCCGTCCGGGTAACTCAGAACAGGGTTGACAAACGCGACGGGCGCGCCGATGTGCATGTAGACGAGCCGCTTTGCGATGCCGATCTGCGGCGCGGCGATCGCCCGACCGCAGCCAAACTTTTCGCGAAAGGCAAAGAGCGTGTCATGGAGATCCTCCACGACGGAATGAAGCGCGGGCAGCTCGTCCCGTTCGACTGCGGCGCTCTTTTCATAGAGTCTCGGGTCGCCCAACAGAAGTATTTCGCGTACCATACCATCCCTCCCTTTGGGGAGATTGTACCACGGCGAGGTCCGGGATGGGAACCGCGCATCCGCCGCGCATGGAGATAAGCCCCCGCTCTTGCGAGGGCCGGTGCGCGCGCTTAAGCTACTTCGTCTTCTTAAAACCGCTTGCGATGAAATCGTACCCGCCGTTGGCGGCGAGGCTCACGACCACGGCGTTCACGACGCTCAGCGCCCCGCTCCCCCAGGTGAGCGTGCCCGTGAACAGGTTCGCGAGGATCATGATCACGGCGGCGACGATCCAAGAGAAAATCCGCGTGGGCAGCTTTTGGATGAACCCAACGTCCTTGAAAAGCTGCGTGACCACCATCGTGGCCGCGAGCGCGCCCGCGTAGGTCGCGAGCGTGGACCAGGTGAAAAATTCGTCCATAAAATGCCTCCTTTCGACCGCGCTTATGTATATGCGGGGGTAGGGAGGGAAATTTTCACCGTGCAAAAACGCCGCGAAGCCTTCCGCTTCGCGGCGCGTCCCTATGAATCCGAATCAATATTTGCGCTTGCCTTTGCGCGGGATGCTCATGCCCGCAAGGTCCTGCAGCGCCTCGTACTCCTCGCGGGTTTGCGGTAGCGTCGGCATCATGCCCGTGGTTTCGTTGGCTGAGGCCGTCGTGGCCATGTCGAGGTACTCTTCGTCGCTCTTTTTCTTCTTTGGCATGTCAAAGCTCCTTTTTTCTTAGCTTTCTTTTCTTCCGGGGAGATTATGCGAAACCGCGGACGATAATCTCCGCGCCGTTCCGGCTTGTCATGGCAAAAAAAGGCTGTATAATATGTAGGGCGGCGGCCCGCATCGGAAGAACTGTCGTTTGACAGATGCCCAATCACGCACAAAAGCAAGGAGAGTATGTCATGAAATACTTCATCGTGGACGCTTTTTCGGACCGGGTATTCCAGGGCAATCAGGCGGGTGTCTGCATCGTCGACCGTCCGCTCAAAGACGAGGCCATGCAGAGCATCGCCGCGGAAAACAATCTTGCAGAGACCGCGTTCGTCTCCCAAAGGGGAGAGGAGTACGATCTGCGCTGGTTTACGCCGGAGGCGGAAATCGACCTGTGCGGACACGCCACGCTGGCGAGCGCGTACATCCTTGCCAACCATTTGGGAAAGGACCGGGGCGTTATGCGTTTCCATACGCTAAGCGGCGTGCTGGGCGTAACAAGGAAAGGCGACCTTTTTGAATTGGATTTTCCCTCCCGCGCGCCCGTGCGCACGGAGGTTACGCCTCTTATGGAGCGGGCGGTCGGCTGCGGCGTGCTGGAAGCCCACCGTTCGCGGGACCTGATGCTGCTCGTGGAGGATGAAGAATCCGTCCGCGCGCTCCGGCCGGACATGGGGCTCATTTGCCAGATTCCGGATTGCATGGCGGTCGTCGTTACGGCGAAGGGGGACGCGGCGGATTTCGTATCTCGGTTTTTCGCGCCCAAGATCGGCATCCCCGAGGACCCGGTAACGGGCTCCTCCCACGCAACGCTGATTCCGTTCTGGGCCGGACGCCTGAATAAAAACGTTATGACCGCACGACAGCTTTCCAGGCGTGGCGGCACGCTCTACTGCGAATATTCGGGAGAGCGCGTGAAAATATCGGGCAAGGCCGCACTGTATCTGGCGGGCGAAATCGAAAGCCGACCGGAATGGTACATCTAAGCAGGAAACACGCCCGGAAAGGGCGCTTCGCACAGGGGTATAAACAATGAACTTAAGTGAGCAGCTTCAAACGGGTGAACCAGCATCATCGGATTATCCGTCGATGCTTGTTTTTTATAGTTTATGTCTTGTCATTTTTGTTAGCACCATCCGAGGCATGCTGTTCCCCTTCGGCTAACATGGCGTGGGTTCGTGGCTTATCCTTGTGGCGTTATTTTCTTAATCAATTCTGGGTTTATCCGAATAGAATGAGAATTATTCCTTTG
>DATMYG010000203.1:0-4025 GCA_035561055.1 Clostridia bacterium
CCGACGCGCGCCTCTCCGAGAGGCACGCGCGCGCCCTCTTAAAGCTAGGCGACGACGAAAGCCGCCTCGACATGGTGCATAAGATCGCCGAGCGCGGCCTTTCCGTCAAGGAAACCGAGCAGCTCGTCGAAAAAACCCTTAACCGCCTCTACGACGAGAAGACCGACGGCGCGAAGCCGCGGCCGGTGATCCTGCGCCTCATCCGCGATTACCGCATTTTCATGAACACCATCAACGACGCGGTAAACGCGCTGCGCGAATCCGGTATGGTCGTCGAGGTCGAGCAGGAGGACCGCGCGGACGGCGTGGACATCAGCATACGCGTCACGCGGAAAATCTGAAGTTTTACGGGCGGATGATATCCGCCCCTGCAACGGATAGACGAAAGCGGCCTGCGCGGTTAAAGCGCAGGCCGTATGTTTGTTTCACGTAGAAAATGGGGGCGTCAGTGCTCCAATCGATGGTAGATTCTCGTATAGAACATCGCCGCCCACGCTTTGCCGTCCCGGATGAGGAAGCGCACGCGCCCCGCGTATTTCCCCTTGCGCCAGATGGTGAACCACGTGCCGCCGCAATAGACCATCTCCCCTTCGCCTTCCTGGTTTTCGGCGACGAGCCTGCCGTCCCTGAGGATGATGTCCACAACTACGGGCAATCCTTCGTGGCAGATGTAGCCGCCGGTCACCATCTCGGGTTCGGAGAAGGGATAGGGCACGGGGTGCAGCCAGCGGTGCTCCTCCTCGAGAGGGCGGCCCATGACGGCGTTATACATCATCCAGCAGATGTCGTCCGTGTCCTCGTCGCCCTTGTTGCACAGCGCGGAAAAGCCGAAGCCCTCGCCCTTCAAGAGGCCGCCGAAGGTCGAAACCCCGTGCAGGCCGCCCGCGTGCTCGCACAGGACGTGGCCGTGCCGCACGCGCTTGTTGAGGCCGTAGCAGTAGAAGGACTTTTCCCCCTCGGGGAAGGCGGAGCCGATGAGAAGCTCCACGGCTTTGGCGGGAATCGCCTGCACGCCGCAGAACATGCCGCCGTCCGATAGGCACTGGTAGTAGCGCGCCATATCGTGCGCGGTGCTCTTGACGCAGGCGCACCCGCGAAACGGCGGCAGCACCGACCAGTCGTCGTCCACGATGAGGGTGCCTTCCTCGTCCGCGCCGTAGAGCCGGGTGATGTTGCCCTCGGAGGCGAGCGCCTTCGCCTCGCTTCCGTCAAGGTCGAGTACGGTTCGCGTCATGCCCAGCGGAGCGAACACGCGCTCTTTAAGGAACTCCTCGAGCGTCGTGCCGGAGGCCTTGTCCACAATATAAGAAAGGATGGCGTAGCCCTCGTTCGAATAGCTCATGTACTCGCCCGCCTGGCCGAGCGTGGGGTGCCTGCCTTCGGCGATATAATCGATGATCTGGTCGATGGTGTCCATCTGGTTGGGAGAAGATTTGCGCACTTCCTCACGCCACTTGCCCTCCCGCGCGCTTTGGGTGTTCATGGCGATCGACCACTCCAGCGGCTCCATCGGCGGGATACCGGCGGTGTGCATGGCGAGATGGCGGCAGGTCACGTCCTCGACGGGGTTGCCCGGCACGCGGAAGTTCGGAAAATACTTCACGACCGGGTCGTCGAAGCTGAACTTGCCCTCGGCTTCGAGGATCGCAAGGGCGAGCGTCGTCGTGGACTTGCTCATGGAGGCGATGCCCATGACCGTGTGCGGATCGATGGAACGTCCCGCCTCGAGGTCGGCGCAGCCGTAACCCTTTTCGAACAGGACGCCATCCCTGCCGCGTATGGCGACGGAGACACCCGGCAGCTTCTTTTCCCTGACGCGCGCGTCGATTGCCGCGTCGAGCGCGGCGAAGTCGTAGTTCATGGATGCGTTTCCTCTCTTTTTTACGGCCCCGCGTGCGCGGCGGCCGGTTTCTTCCGTAGCCTCGGGCTTCAGTCCCACAGCTTTTCGGGGTAGAGCCCGCTCCGCTTGAGCGCGGCGAGGCTTTCCCGCACGAGGGGCATATCCTCCTTGTATGTCACGCCGAACCAGCTTTCCTTCGTGGGGATAACCTTCACGCTCGTTTCCCCGTCGCCGAGCGTTTCGCACACGGCCATGGGCAGCAGGTCCTCGTACTTTTGCGGATTCTTCGCGAGCCCCGGCGCGAGGTCGCGCGCGAAGCGCGTTTCAAACTTATCGAAGATGCCGGGGCTGAACGCCCAGCAGTTCATCGAAACGGTCGTGCCCGCCGGGATGGCGACCGGGGAGCCGTCGTCCGCGGCGTAGGCCGCGCCGCCCGGAGTCCTGACGATCTTCATGCGCTCGACGATGTCGGTCAGATACCCGCCGCCGCTGACCTCGCACACGCCGCGCGTGACGCCGCCGTGATCCGTGAGGGTGTTCTCCACACGGTAGCCCACCGCCGCGTGCTCGTTTGCGCCGCGCGGGGCAGTAAGGAAATCCCTGAGTATACTGAACGCTTCCGCGCCGTAATAGTCGTCCGCATTGATGACGGCGAAGGGCCTGCCAGCGACCGCCTCCCTGGCGCAGAGCACCGCGTGCGTGGTGCCAAGGGGCTTCGTGCGCCCCTCGGGCAGCGCAACGCCCGCGGGGATCTTAGTAAGTTCCTGAAACGCGTAAGCGACGTTCGCGCGCCGGGCGATCCTCTCGCCGACGGCCTCGCGAAAATCGCATTCGATCTCGTGCTTGATAAGGAAGACGATTTCACCGAAGCCCGCGCGCAGCGCGTCGTAAATGGAGAAATCGATGATGCTGTTGCCGTATGCGTCCACTGGATCGATCTGCTTGAGCCCGCCGTAGCGGCTGCCCATACCGGCGGCCATGATGAGGAGCACGGGTGCGGTCATGACGAAACCTCCGCGAGTTGATGGTCTATTATAACATGATTTCCCGCCGCGTTGCGAACATTCATTGTTCCTGATGAAAAATGGCCTCCGCCGTACCGGCGAAGGCCTTTGGGTTCCTTTGAATTCCCGTTTCTGCTACTTCGCGCCGCGCGCGAGTCTGCGGCCGACGGCGGCCAGCGCCACCGCGAGCGCGACAAGCCCCGCCGCGAGGAAAAGAACCTCCGCGCAGCCCGTGGCGGGCATGCCCAGCGGGATGTCGCCCTCGGCGCCGTCATCCCCGGTAGCGAGTATCGCGCCGCCCGGGCTCCCGGAAGGCTCCTGCGTCGGCGAGGGCCCCGCGGGTTCCTCGGAGGGGGGCGCGGTGGGGTCGGCGTCCTTTTCCCACGCCGCGTACACAACATAGCGGCCCTCCGCGTCGATGGAAAGGCCCGCCTGCCCGGCAACGACGCCCGTCACGACGTTCGCCGCGTTGTCGTTGCCGCCCGTCAGGCTCCAGCCGAGGAAGGAGTAGCCCTCGCGCTGCGGGATGGCTGCGCCGTTGAGCGCGACGGCCGCGCCGTAGCCGACGCTCGTTTCCGCCGCGGGCAGATTGGCGATCTTGTCCGCCGCGCCCTCGGGATCGTTGCCCAGGTAGAGAAGGTCGCGCGCGGCCTTGCCCCAGATGGCGTAGACCACGTAGCGGCCGTACGCGTCGATTTTCAGGTCCGCCTGACCGGCGACGACCGAGGCGACCTGGCTCGAGGCGTTGCTTTTCCCGCCCACGAGGCCCCAGCCGAGGAACGCGTAGCCCTCGCGCTGCGGGATGGTCGTACCGTTGAGCGTGACGGTCGCGCCGTAGGCGACCTTCAGTTCCTTGGCGGGCATATTGGTTACCATGCCTCCCTTGCCCTCCGGGTCGTTGGTGAGGTAGAGCAAATCGCGCGCGGGCTGCTCCTCCGCGGCGGGCTCCGCAAGGACGGTGGAAGCGAGTGTCAGCGTCATCGCCGCGGCAAGCAGCAGCGCGGCGTATTTCGGTAATTTTCTCATAATTTCTCCTAACCGCCGCGTTTTTCGCGCGGCCTGTCGGTATTCCTCAGATATTATAGGAAACGCCGGTTACAAAACGGTTACAGATCGGCAAAAATAAGGGTTAATCTATAATTGCTTCAGGAAGTCCGCAAGCCAAACGCCCTCCCCGCGCG
>DATMYG010000204.1:0-4921 GCA_035561055.1 Clostridia bacterium
ATAATAAACAAACGCTTGTAAAACCGCGCGTTTTTGTGGTAAAATAACCTTGGAAGAAAGGGCGCGGAATGCAGGTTGAGCGGCTGAAATTGAATTATTTCCGCAACTACGAGTCGCTCCGGCTCGCGCCCGGAAGCGGCCTCAACGTCATCTTCGGGGAGAACGCGCAGGGCAAGACCAACGCTGTCGAAGCGATTTTTTTATGCGCCTTCGGCCGCTCCCACAGGACGCCGCGCGACGCGGAGCTGATCTCCACGGGCATGAGCGGCGCATACGTCGGGCTGGACGTCATAACCCGCGCGGGCGCGCGCAGCATTGAAGTCAAGCTCAGGGACGGGGAGCGCAAGCAGCTTTTCGTCGACAAGCTCGAATGCGGCCGCAGCGGAGAACTGATGGGCGTATTGAACGTGGTGATGTTCTCGCCTGAGGATCTCGAGCTTATCAAGGGCGCGCCCGCCGAGCGAAGGCGCTTCCTCGACATGGAGTTGAGCCAGTTCCGCCCCGCCTACTACCTCGCGCTGCAGCGCTACAACAAGGCGCTTCGCGAACGAAACGCGCTGTTGCGGCCCGAAGCCGTCAAGGAGCGCACGGGGGAGGCCCTTCGGCGCGAGCTCTACGTATGGGACGAACAGCTCATCACGCTGGGCGCGGATATTATGCGGCGGCGCCAAGAGTTCATCGAGAAGCTCGCCCAAATTGCCGCGCGGCTGCACCGGGAGATTTCCGGCAACAGGGAACAGCTCGCGCTCGCCTACGACCCCAACGTGAAGCCGACGGGGGGCGCGCTTGAGGACGTTATCGCGGAGGCGCTTTACGGCAGCGTCGCCGAGGATATCCGAAGGGGCTACACCAACTTCGGCCCGCACCGGGACGATATCGCCATTTCGCTTTCAGGTGGCAGCGTGCGCACCTACGGCTCGCAGGGACAGCAAAGGACCGCCGCGCTCTCGGTGAAGCTCTCGGAGTTGGAACTCCTTCGCGAGGATCGCGGGGAGCCGCCGGTGCTTCTTCTCGACGACGTGCTCAGCGAATTGGACGAGCTTCGCCAGCGCGCGCTTCTCGAGGCAGTGGACGACTGCCAGAGTTTTCTGACCTGCACGAGCCTCGAGGGCCTCAGGCGTGCGGGCATGGACATGGGGAATATACCGGCCTACCTGTGCAAGAACGGCACGCTGACGGCCGTGTAAGGGATTTTCGGATAGGAGAAGGACATGAGCAACCACACCGATTACGACGCCTCGCAAATACAGGTCCTGGAGGGCCTGGAGGCCGTCAAGCGCCGCCCGGGCATGTACATCGGCTCCACAGACGTGAGGGGGCTTCACCACCTCGTCAAGGAGCTTGTGGACAACGCGATCGACGAAGCCATGGGCGGCTACTGCGACCACATCGAGATCACCATCCATCAGGACAATTCCGTCACCGTCACGGACAACGGCCGCGGCATTCCCGTGGACATGCACGAGAAAATGCAGAAATCCGCCCTCGAGGTCGCTTTGACCGTTTTGCACGCGGGCGGAAAGTTCGGCGGCACGGGCTACAAGGTGTCGGGCGGCCTGCACGGCGTGGGGCTGAGCGTGGTCAACGCGCTCGCCTCGTCCCTTCATGTGGAGGTCCGGCGCGACAACAAGGTATACGCGCAGGATTACGTTAACGGCGACCCGCTCTACCCCGTGAAGATCGTAGGCGCCTACGAGGGGGACGAAAGCGGCACCTCCATTACCTTCATGGCCAACGCGGGCATTTTCGACGAGGTCAACTATCATTTTGAAACCCTGACCGACCGCATGCGCGAGCTCGCGTTCCTCAACGCCGGGCTTCGCATCACGGTCACGGACGAGCGCGCCGCAGAGGGGGAGCAGCCCGTCGTTAAGAGCTTCCACTACGAGGGCGGCATCGTGAGCTTCGTCAAGCACATCAACCGCAAAAAGACCGTGCTGCACGACGAGCCCATCTACATTACCGCCGCGCGGGACTGCCCGGAGCGCGGGGAGCACGCAACCCTCGAGGTCGCCATCCAGTACAACGACGATTACAACGAGAACGTCTTTACCTTTGCCAACAACATTAACACCGTCGAGGGCGGCAGCCACCTGGTGGGCTTTCGCAGCGCCATGACGCGCGCCGTCAACGACTACGCGAAGAAGTATAAATACCTCAAGGAAACCGATGAGGCCCTAAAGGGCGAGGACATCCGCGAGGGGCTTAGCGCCATCGTCAGCGTCAAGCTCGAGGAGCCGCAGTTCGAAGGACAGACCAAAACAAAGCTCGGAAACGCCTACATCCGCTCGATGGTGGATTCCGCGGTGTGCGACGGCCTTTCGACCTACCTCGAAGAGCATCCCCCGATCGCGAAGCTCCTCATCGACAAGTGCATCACCGCGGCGCGCGCAAGGGACGCCGCCAGGAAGGCGCGGGAACTTACCCGCAGGAAGACCGCGCTCGATTCAACCAGCCTGCCCGGCAAACTCGCGGACTGCTCCGAAACGGACCCCGCCAAGTGCGAAATCTTCCTTGTCGAGGGGGACAGCGCAGGCGGCAGCGCTAAGCAGGGGCGGAACCCGGCGATCCAGGCGATATTGCCCCTTCGCGGCAAAATACTCAACGTCGAGAAGGCGCGCATGGACCGCATATTGGGCAACAACGAAATCAAGGCCATGATCACGGCCTTCGGCGCGGGCATAGACGACGAGTTCGACGTAAGTAAGCTCCGCTATCATAAAATCGTGTGCATGACGGACGCGGACGTCGACGGCAGCCACATCCGCATCCTGATGCTGACGTTCTTCTTCCGCCACATGCGACCGTTGATCGAGCAGGGGTACGTCTACATCGCGCAGCCGCCGCTGTACCGCGTGTCGCGATCGGGCAACCTGTGGTACGCGTATTCGGACGAGGAGCTGAACTCCATTTTAGAGAAGATCGGCCGCGAGCCCAAGCCCCTCATCAACCGCTACAAGGGCCTGGGCGAAATGAACCCCGAGCAGCTCTGGGATACCACCATGGATCCCGAAAAGCGCATCATGCTGCGCGTCAACCTCGAGGATGCCATACGCGCGGACGAGATCTTCACCGTGCTCATGGGGGACAAGGTCGACCCGCGCCGCGAGTTCATCGAGCAAAACGCGAAGCTCGTGACCGATCTCGACGTTTGATTTGAGGGAATAACATGGAAGAAAAGATTACGCAGAAAATACTTCCTCTCGATATCGAAGCGGAAATGAAGCGCAGCTTCATTTCCTATGCGATGGCGGTTATCGTCGATCGGGCGCTGCCCGACGTGCGCGACGGCCTCAAGCCCGTGCACAGGCGCATCCTCTACTCGATGGACGAGCAGGGCTTTACCTCGGACAAGCCTTTCCACAAGAGCGCGCGCATCGTGGGCGACGTATTGGGCAAATACCACCCGCACGGCGACAGCTCGGTCTACGACGCGATGGTGCGCCTTGCGCAGGACTTCAACACGCGCTACATGCTCGTCGAGGGACAGGGCAACTTCGGCTCCGTCGACGGGGACGGCGCGGCCGCCATGCGCTACACCGAGGCGCGCCTCTCGAAGCTCGCGGACGAGATGATGGCCGACATCGGCAAGAACACGGTCGATTTCTACCCCAACTTCGACGAAACGCTCATGCAGCCGACGGTTCTTCCCAGCCGGTATCCGAACCTTCTCGTCAACGGCTCGGGCGGCATCGCTGTAGGCATGGCGACGAACATCCCGCCGCACAATCTGGGCGAAATCATCGACGCCTACGTCGCCATGATCGACAACAGGGACATTACGCTTGAAGAGCTTATGGCCTACGTCCCCGGCCCCGATTTTCCCACGGGCGCGATCATTATGGGCAACGCGGGCGTGCGCCAGGCATACCGCACGGGGCGCGGAAGGGTCATCGTGCGCGCGAAGGCCGAGATCGAGGAGATGGGCGGCGGCAGGAGCCGCATCGTCGTGACGGAAATTCCTTACCAGGTCAACAAGGCGCGCCTCGTCGAGAAAATCGCCGAGCTCGTGCACGACCGCCGCATCGAAGGCATATCCGCCCTTCGCGACGAGACGGACCGCCACGGCATGAGAATCGTCATTGAGCTCAAGCGCGACGTCAACGCCAACGTCATTTTAAACCAGCTCTATAAGCATACGCAGATGCAGGACACCTTCGGCGTCATTATGCTCTGCCTTGTGGACGGGGAACCGAAGGTATTGAACCTGCGCGAGATGCTTTACCACTACCTGCGCCATCAGGAGCAGGTCGTCACGAGAAGGACGCAGTACGACCTCGACCGCGCCAAGGAACGGCTGCACATCCTCGAGGGCCTTCTCATCGCCCTCGACAACATCGACGAGGTCGTGGATATCATTAAGCACTCCGAGAGCGTGCCGGCCGCCAAGGCCGCGCTGTGCGCGCGCTTCGGCCTCTCTGAAAAGCAGGCGCAGGCCATCCTCGATATGCGCCTTGCAAGGCTTACCGGCCTTGAACGCGAGAAGATACTCGAGGAGCGGGACGAACTTAAAAAGATCGTGGAGTATTACGAAAGCGTGCTCGCGGACGAGGGCAAGCTCCTCGGCATCATCCGCGAGGAGATACTCGAGATCCGCCGCAAGTACGCGGACGAGCGCCGCACCGCCATAGAGCCGGCGAGCGACGACATTGACCTCGACGACATCATCCAGGAGGAAGACATGGCCGTCACCATGACACACCTCGGGTACGTCAAGCGTATCACGCCCGACGCCTATAAGGCGCAAAACCGCGGCGGCAAGGGCGTCATCGGTCAGGCGACGCGCGAGGAGGACTTTGTGGAGCACCTCTTTGTGACGAGCACGCACAATAACATCATGTTCTTCACGAACACAGGCCGCGCCTTTAAAATTAAGTGCTACAACCTGCCCGAGGCCGGGCGCACCGCCAAGGGCATGGCC
>DATMYG010000205.1:0-3812 GCA_035561055.1 Clostridia bacterium
TCATATTACATCTGGGATAATCAGGAGAGGAACATGAAGCTGAGCCTGGATTCCCTCGCCCGCGCGCGATATTCCAAAAAGCCGCTTGTCGCCGTCGCCGGGGCGCAGGACGAATGCGTGCTCCTGTCGCTGAGCCGGGCCGTCGGGCTGGGGCTGTGCGGCGCGCTGCTCATCGGCGACGCGGACCGTATCAGGGCGATCGCCGGTGAAAAGGAGATCGACCTTGCCGGAATGGAAATCCTCCCCTGCGACGACGGCGTGGAGTGCTGCAAAAAAGCCGTGCGGCTCGTGCATGACGGGCAGGCCGACGCCGTCATGAAGGGGCTTGTCGGCACGGCGGCGATCCTGCACGAGGTGCTCGACCCGTACTACGGACTGCGGGAAGGCAAGCTGCTTTCCTATGCGAGCGCCTTTGAGCTACCCGGCATCGACCGGCTCATTTACCTGACCGATCCGGCGATGAACATGTATCCCGATCTGGACGATAAAAAACACATCATCGAAAATTCCCTCCAGCTTGCCCGCGCTCTGGGCAACGAGCGCCCTATCGTGGCATGCCTGTGCGCCATCGAGCACGTGAACCCCAAAATGCCCTGTACGCTGGACGCGGCGGAACTCGTGCGCATGAACCGGGAGGGAGATATCGAGGATTGCACGGTGGCGGGACCGCTGGCGCTGGACAATTGCCTCTATCGCCAGGCCGCCCTGCACAAGGGCATCCAGGACCCAAGCGCGGGGCTTGCGGACATCCTGCTCGCGCCCGAGATTGAAACCGGCAACGCGCTGTACAAGGCTTTTTCGCTCGTCGCCGACGCGCCGCACGCGGGCGTGCTGGTCGGGGCCTCCGCGCCCGTGATCCTCACCAGCCGCGCGGACGACGACAGGACCAAGCTGAATTCCATCGCGCTGGCGATGCGCATGGCATACGTGAGGATGAAATGAACGAATCGTTTCGCGTACTCGCCATCAACCCGGGTTCCACCTCCACCAAAATCGCGGTGTACGAGGGGAACGCCCCGCTGTTTGAAACGACGCTGCAG
This sequence comes from Clostridia bacterium, assembly GCA_035561055.1. GTDB lineage: Bacteria > Bacillota > Clostridia > Christensenellales > CAG-138 > Phil1. The sequence continues at coordinate 1,041 of DATMYG010000205.1, forward strand.
CACGCGCCGGAGGAACTTTTCTCCTTTGCGGGGGACGAAACCTCCCTCGCATTCCGAAGGAAGGTCATCGAGAAGGCGCTCGCGGAACACGGCGTTCGCGTCGACACGCTGCACGCGGTGATCGGCCGGGGCGGCATGCTGCGGCCCATCGCGGGCGGCACCTACGCCGTCAACGAACGCATGCTCCATGACCTTGCGAGCCGCGCATACGGCGAGCATGCCTCCAACCTCGGCGCGCCGCTCGCCCGCAGGATCGCCTCCGAGGCGAGCCTTCCCGCCTACATAGCGGATCCCGTCGCGACGGACGAGATGCACGCGCTCGCGCGGCTCTCGGGCCATCCCGAAATCGAGCGCAGATCCGTGTTCCACGCGCTCAACCAGAAGGCCGTGGCACGGCGCTTCTGCGCCGAGCGAAAGCTGCGCTACGAGGAGGTCAACCTCATCGTAGCCCACATGGGCGGCGGCGCGAGCGTGGGCGCGCACGAAAAAGGGCGCGTGATCGACGTGAACGACGGACTTGGCGGGGATGGGCCCTACAGCGCGCAGCGCTGCGGCGGGCTACCCGCGAGCGCGCTCGTCAAACTCTGCCGCAGGGTAAACCTGCCCGCGCCGGAGCTGATACGCCAGCTCAACACGCGCGGCGGCCTCATGGGCTACCTCGGCACGGACGACGGCAGGGAGATCGGTCGCCGCGCGCGAAACGGGGACGACAGGGCCCGCCTCGCCTACGAGGGCATGGCCTACCAGGTTGCAAAGGAAATCGGCGCGTGCGCGGCCGTGCTCCGGGGCGACGTAACGGCCGTCATCCTCACGGGCGGCTTCGCGCACGACGGGCTAATCACGGGCTGGATCGCCGAACGGACGCGGTTTATCGCCGAGGTGGCCGTCATGCCCGGGGAAGATGAGCTGCGCGCGCTGTGCGAGGCCGCGCTGCGGGTGCTTTGCGGCGAGGAGACGCCCAAGGAGTATTGAGCGATGAAAGCGCATCTCACGATCGTCACCGGCCATTACGGCAGCGGCAAGACGGAATTCGCGGTCAACCTGGCCGTTTCCCTCGCCCGCGCGGGGCAGGAGACGACCCTCGCCGACCTCGACATCGTAAACCCCTACTTCTGCTCGCGCGAAAGGAAGGCGGAACTCGAGCGCTCGGGCGTGCGCGCCATCCTCTCCGCGGGCGGCAACGCGGATCTTCCGGCGCTCAACCCGGCCGTATACGCGATGCTGGAGCCGGGAGTGTACGGCGTCATGGACGTGGGGGGTGACCCCGCGGGCGCGCGGGTGCTGGGACGGTTCGCCGCGCGCATACGCGAAATAGAGCACGAGCTGCTGTGCGTGCTGAATTTCAACCGGCCGGAGACCGCGACGCCGGAGAAGGCCCAGCGGTACCTGCGCGAGATCGAGCGCAGCGCCAGGCTCGCCGTGACGGGCCTTGTCAACAACACGCATCTTCTTTGCGATACGGCGGCGGAGGATGTTTTGCGCGGCGCGGAGCTGGCGGAGCGCGTGAGCGCGTCGACAGGCATCCCCGTACGATACCATGCGGCGATGCGGCGGTTATGCCCTAGTATCCATGTTCAGCGGGGGGAGCTGCTCCCTCTCGACATTTATATGAGAAAACCCTGGGAAACCGAAATCGAACCGACGGAGGATGAAACGACATGGCAGGAAAAGTGACCTTCGAGAGGGACCGCTGCAAGGGGTGCGAGCTGTGCGTCGCGGTATGCCCCAAACGCATCATCCGCATGGACGCTTCCACCAACGCCAAGGGGTACCACCCCGCGGCGGTGGAGCGCATGGAGGAGTGCACGGGCTGCGCCGCTTGCGCGCGTATGTGCCCGGACAGCGTCATCACCGTGGAAAGGGCGTAAGGCATATGGCAAAGGAGCTTTGGAAGGGCAACGAGGCGATCGCGGAGGCCGCCATCCGGGCGGGGTGCCGTTATTTCTTCGGCTACCCGATCACGCCGCAGAACGAGATACCGGAATACTTCTCGCGGCATTTGCCGGAACACGGCGGCTGCTTCGTGCAGGCGGAAAGCGAAATCGCCGCGATCAATATGGTCTACGGCGCGGCGGGCGCGGGCGCGCGCGTGATGACATCCTCCTCCTCGCCGGGCATCAGCCTCAAGCAGGAGGGTATCACCTACATCGCCTGCGCGGAACTGCCGGCAGTCATTGTCAATATGATGCGCGGGGGACCCGGCCTTGGCAACATCGCGCCCTCGCAGGCGGATTACTACCAGGCGACGCGCGGCGGCGGCAACGGGGATTACCGGACGGTGGTCCTCGCGCCCTCAACCATACAGGAGGCCGCGGACCTCACGCAGGAGGCCTTTGACATCGCGGATTTTTACCGCACGCCCGTGGTGGTGCTCGCGGATGGCATGATCGGCCAGATGATGGAGGCCATCGAATGGAGAAAGCCCAAGGAGCGCGTCCTCCCGCCCAAGGACTGGTCGACGGACGGCTCGAAGGGCAAGCGCTCCCACAACATCGTAAACTCCCTTTTTATCGACGCGAAGGACTGCGCCGCGCAGAACCGCAGGCTGCAGGAAAAATACGACCGCATCACCGCGAACGAGATCCGCTTCGAGGAGTTCATGGCCGAGGACGCCGAAGTTCTGTTCGTCGCCTATGGCACGACCGCGCGCATCGCGCGCGCCGCCGTTCTCAAGCTTCGTAAGGACGGTGTGAAAGCGGGGCTGTTCCGGCCGGTCACGCTGTGGCCCTTCCCCGAACGGGCGCTCCGCGAGCGCGCGGCCATGGAAAGCGT
>DATMYG010000206.1:0-3273 GCA_035561055.1 Clostridia bacterium
CAGCTTCGCCCGCATGACGGCAGCCTGCGGCGTAACCCCGCATGCCCAAAAAACCGTCGTTTCGCCGGGTTTTATCTCGACCGCATCCCCGTAATCGGGGCAGCCGATATCCGGTATGCCGATTTCCTTCGGATCGCCGACATGCACGGGCGCGCCGTGCACGCGCGGGAAGCGGGCGGTCACCTCGGCGGCGCGCTCCGCATCCTCCGGAGCCATGGGTCGCATGCTTACGACCATGTTCCCGCCGAATACGCCCGCGCTCTTTAAAAGGATGTTCGTATTGTACATGGGGACGTTACGTCCCTGCTCGATGTGCCTGACGGGGATGTGTTCCCGAAGGAGGGCATCCTCGAAGGAGAAGCTGCACCCGATGAGGAAGGCGACGAGGTCGTCCCGCCAGAAGGCCGAGGCGTCCGCATACTCGCCGGTCAGCCTGCCGTACTCGTAGACGCGGTACTTCGGGATATCCCGCGCGACATCCGCGCCGGAAGCAATCAGCTTGGTCAGCCTTTCTCCCGCGGGCACGACCTCGAGCACCGGGCAGGGTCTGGGATTCAATTGTGTAAAGCGCAGGAAATCGTCCGCATATTCCTTCGGGATGGCCGCAAGGTTGCACTGGGCGTAGCCCGGGCACATGCCGGAGGTCTGGGCTGCATATTCGCCCGCGCGGATCAGCCCGCGCGCTTCGCGGGGCGTGAATTCAGCCAATTCTTTCATCCCGTATCCTCCCGGCAAGATAGCGTTTGAGCGCGCCGCGCAGTTCTTCGAGCACGGCGAGGTTCTCCTCAAGGGAAAGGCCGTCCACGCTCATCGCGGGCTGCTTTGTGATGCCGTCGGCCGCACCCGCCTCGAGAAGCGTGCGCATAAGCCGGATTTCCTGCGCGGCGCTCGGCAGAAGGTCCCTGCCCACGCGGGCGGAAAGCAGCGCCGCGACGCCCCAGCCCCACCAGTTTGACACGCCCGTCATAAGCGTGACGTCCGCGTCCTGTTTGGCGGCGATAACGTCGCCGCCGGGCAGAAGGCGGGAAACGGCGGCCCTGTGCGCGCCCGTGCCAAGCTCGTTGCCCCCGTCGCCGATGGCGATTGCGACCGCGCCCGCCTGGCGCGCGAGGGAATACACAAGGTCTGTGTCCGCAAGCCAGTCGTCGATAACCGCGCCGCGCGAAGAGTGAAAGCGCCCGTCCGCGCCCTTGCCCGGCCGCTCGATGGGAATGACGTGCGTCGGCGCGAGGTCGTTTATGAGGCGACGGGCCGCGGCGGCGTCGCCCTTTTTGACGAGGTACGTCCGTACGCCGGGGGCGCGACAGTCCACGGCCGCGCGCACCTGCGGAAAGCTCGTTTCATCCGTCGCGACCGAGGTCGCGACGTTGCACGCGGCAAGCGCATAAGCCATGTCCGCCGCGCCGGGCGGCCCGTCCGTTTCGCAGCAGACGCGCCCGTCTTGCGCGCGTATGGGAAAGCCCGTCACGATCAGCGCGCGCGAAGCGCCCTCGAACGCGTGGTACGCGGCCGAAGGGTCCGGTTTGGGCAGAAAGGGCATGAGTCCCCGGTTGCCGGGGTCGCGCGAGAGAATTGAAGAAATATCATCAAAAAAACGTTCCATACCGCATAATCTTATCCCTGCCGGAAAACGCTGTCAACAGCGCGATGCGCGAAGTTTCGCAAGTCCTCCCCCTCCAACGGCGCGGCAGGCGCGCGGGCTTCGACGGGACCCGGCAAAGCCGCCGCGATCCGCGCGTGAAAGCGACCCCGTCGCACGACGGAGCCGCCTTCGCCAAGTATGGTTTTTAATCGTTGTTTCGTTTGGTGCCGGGATTACTTCATGGAGTTACCGGGGCTCATGTTGTTCGCGGCATAAGCGATCATACGCTTGACCATCTCGCCGCCGATGGAGCCGGCCTGACGCGCGGTGATATCACCGTTGTATCCCTGCTTGAGGCTGACGCCGAGGGAGCTGGCGACCTCGCTCTTGAAGCTCTCGAGCTTCTGTTTGTTCTGCCTGTTGCTGGTCTGGTACTGATTCGAGCTGCTGCTGAGGCTGCTGTTGCCGCTGGTGTAGCTGCTGTTACTGTTGGTCATGTGTGCACCTCCTTTCGTTTCCGTGATGCTGTTTTTATGGTTCACGGATGCAAGGAGGTTTATGAATGGCAAATAGATGAACGAATGGATGCAAAATAGCGAATTCGGAATCGCTTTCAGTCAATTTTTCGCGACGATGTTTTCCTTTTGCGCGAGCAGCGCGCGCGCCCGGTTAAAGAGCGCCTCCGCTCCCGCACCGCCCGTTTCCACCAGCTGGTCCGCCGCCTCGCGCGCCTCGCCGAGCGTACGCATGTCCGACGCAAAGCCCGCCGCCGCGAACCCATCCATGCCGTGCTGGCGCGTGCCGAGAAATTCGCCGGGGCCGCGAAGCATGAGGTCCCGCCGCGCGATCTCGAAGCCGTCGCCGGTTTCAACCAGCGCGGAGAGCCTCTCCCGCGCCGTGCCCGCGTCCGCCTCGCTTAAAAGAAAGCAGTACGCCTCCCGCGCGCCGCGCCCCACGCGCCCGCGCAGCTGGTGGAGCTGCGCGAGGCCGAAGCGCTCCGCGTTCTCCACGACCATGACGTTCGCGTTGGGCACGTCCACGCCGACCTCGACGACCGTGGTTGCCACGAGCAGGTCGATTTCGCCCCTGCGGAACGCCTCTGCGACCTTCTCCTTTTCCGAGAGCCTGCCGTGGATGAGTCCGACGCGCGCGTCGAGCTTTTGTGAAAGCTCCCCGCAGAGCTCCTTCGCGCCGAGTACGCCCTCGAGCGCCTCGCTCGGCTCCACCAGCGGGCAGACCGCGTAGGCCTGCTCGCCGCATTTGATGCGCTCCCCGATGAAGCGGTACATGTCCTCGCGCTTCGATCGCGGGACGACGCGCGTGACGACCGGCTTCCTGCCGGGCGGCAGCTCGTCCAGCACGCTGACGTCGAGGTCGCCGTAGATTAAAAGCGTCAGCGTCCTCGGGATGGGCGTCGCGCTCATGATAAGCGTGTCGGGCGCTCTGCCCTTGCCCGCGATGGCCGCGCGCTGGCGCACGCCAAAGCGGTGCTGTTCGTCCGCGATGACGAGGCCCAGATTCGCGATTTCGAGTCCTTCCGAGATGAGCGCATGCGTGCCCACGACCGCGCTGGGCTTTTCCTCGATACGCGCGAGCGCCGCGCGTTTTTCCGCCGCCTTCATGCCGCCCGTGAGCAGCACCGCGTCCTCCCCGAAAACGGCTTTCAACGTTTCGTAATGCTGCGCGGCGAG
>DATMYG010000207.1:0-4266 GCA_035561055.1 Clostridia bacterium
GTATAATGCGGCGCGTCCGGTTCGAAGCGGCGCGTGCGCAGCGCCTGTTCGAACGTGCCGCCGGAAAGGAGCGCCTCGCGCACGGTGTCCGTCTGGTCCCCGTTGGTGACGACCGTCGCGCCGGGCAGCGTGCGCACGGGCGCGTAGAGGATCAGGCTTGGGTCGCTGAGCTTTTGCTCATCGAGGACGCGGATGCCGAGGTCGGCGCCCTTTCTAACAAACGCGCGGTTGCGACTGTTTGCGCTGCGCCCCATGATGAAATAGGCGAGCGCGGCGGTTTTCCCGTCCGGGCAAAGGCCCAGCGCGATGCCGCGGCCGGGGTAGGCGTTCGCGGCGAACAGGGAGGCGATATCGCGGGATTCCATCAGCGTCGGTCTCCTTCGTTTGTTTCTTCCGAGAGGCTTTCGCAAAGCTTTTGCAAGGCGACGGGCAGAAGCACCCATTCCGCCTGCTCCATGACGCGGCGCTGGAGCGTTTCGGGCGTATCTCCCGGCAGCACGGGTACGGTTTTCTGCAAAAGGATCCGCCCGCCGTCCGGCACCTCGTTCACGAGGTGGACCGTCGCCCCCGTGACGGTTTCGCCCGCGGCGAGCACCGCCTCGTGCACCCGCAGGCCGTAGTAGCCCCTGCCGCAGTACGCTGGGATCAGCGAGGGGTGTACGTTTACGATTCTGTCGGGATAGCGCGCCACGAAGGGCGCGCTTAATATCTGCAAAAACCCCGCGAGCGCGACGATGTTGATGCGACGCGCCGTGAGCAACGCGAGAAGTTGCTCCTCGAACGTCTCGCGCGTCGGGTATGCCGCGCGCTCCACGGTAACGGCCTCGATGCCCGCCCGGCGCGCCCGCTCCAGCGCATATGCGTCGACCCTGCTCGAAACGACTAGAGCAAGCTCGCCGCTAGTGAAAGCGCCGCGGTCCCGCGCATCGATGAGCGCCTGCAGGTTGGTGCCGCCGCCCGATACAAGCACGACGACGCGTGGCCTCAGCACAGCGCGACTCCCCCTTCGCCTTTTATGAGTTCGCCGATGGGGTAGGCTTCCACGCCCTGTTCCCGCAGAAGCGCCGCCGCCCGGTCCGCCTGCTCGGCGGGCACGGTCACAGTCATGCCAACGCCCATGTTGAAGGTGCTGAACATGTCGCGCTCCTCGATCTTGCCCAACCCCATGAGATAGCCGAACACGGGCGGCACGCGAACGTTTTTTTTCTCGATGCATGCGCACAGCCCGCGGGGAAAGCTGCGCGGGATGTTCTCATAGAAGCCGCCGCCGGTGATGTGGGCGACGGAGTGAATCTCAACGCCTTCGATTAGCGCGAGGATGGGCTTGACGTAGATGCGCGTGGGCGTAAGCAGTTCCTCGTCGAGCGTTTTGCCGAATTCCGGCACGTATTGCGCGAGGCGCGCCTTTTCCATGGGCACGAGCTTTCGCACCAGCGAGAACCCGTTGGAGTGTAAGCCGGAGGAGGCGAGCGCGAGGATCGCGTCCCCTACCCGCGCGCGACTGCCGTCGAGAAGCGCGCTTTTTTTGACCTGACCCACGCAGAAGCCCGCGAGGTCGTATTCGCCCGCCGGGTAAAAGCCGGGCATTTCGGCGGTTTCGCCGCCGATGAGCGCGCAGCCCGCCCGCATGCAACCCTCCGCCACGCCGCGTACGATTTCTCCCGCGACTTCGGGCACGAGCTTCCCCGTGGCGATGTAGTCGAGGAAAAAGAGCGGCCTCGCGCCGTGGCAAACCACGTCGTTTGCACACATCGCCACGCAGTCGATCCCCACCGTGCTGTGCTTTCCGAGGGTGAAGGCAACCTTGAGCTTGGTGCCCACGCCGTCCGTGCCGGAGACGAGCACCGTGTCGCCCAGCGCGTACATGCCGCCGAACGACCCCAGCCCGGTCAGCACGTTGCCGTCGAAGGTGGCCTCGGCGTATGCTTTCATGCGTGCGACGGCCTTGTAACCGGCTTCCACGTCGACGCCCGCGTCCTTATAGGTGTTCGGCATAGAGTTCCCCCTGCATGTGTAGTAAGTTTTTGCCCATTCCGCGGGCAAGCCGGGAAACATCCTCGGGATATCTGCCGTCGAAGCAGCCCGCGCAGAAATTGCACGCAGCGCCTTCGACGGTCCTCATCAGATCCTCGATGCGAAGGTAGCTGAGCGTATCCGCGCCGATAAACCTTCGTATCTCCTCTACGGAATGGTTCGCACCGATGAGCTGCTCGCAGTTCGATGTGTCGATGCCAAAATAGCATGGATGCATGACCGGCGGGGAGCTGATGCGCATATGCACCTCCTTCGCGCCGGCGGTTCTGAGCATTTCGACGATGCGCTTGCTCGTTGTGCCGCGCACGATGGAATCGTCCACAAGGAGGACGCGCTTGCCGCGCACGTTGCGCTTGAGCGCGCTGAGTTTGAGCGAAACGTCCAGTTCCCGCCTATCCTGCGAGGGTTCGATGAACGTGCGCCCCACATAGCGGTTCTTCGCGAGCGCGATAACAAAGGGCAGCCCCGCCTGCCTCGCGTACCCCATCGCGGCGGGCGTGGCGGAATCCGGCACGGCGGAAACCACGTCCGCCTCGGCAGGGGAGGAGAGGGCGAGCAATTCGCCCGCGCGCTCGCGCGCCCTGTGCACGGGGATTCCGTCGATATCGCTGTCCGGCCGCGCAAAATAGACGTATTCAAAAATGCAGAGCGCCGTATCGGAAGCGTGCGCCGCCTGCAGGGAACGAAGACCCCGTCCGTCCGCCACGACGATTTCGCCGGGTCGCACGTCCCGTATGAACTCCGCGCCGATGGTGTCGAACGCGCACGATTCCGAGGCGAGCGCGTACGCGCCGTCGAGTCTACCTAGGGCGAGCGGGCGGATACCCCGCGGGTCGCGCACGCCGATGAGCGCGTTCCCGGCCATGATCGTCAGCGCGTAGCTGCCCCTGAGGCTCTTCGCGGCTTCGACGATGCCTTCGGGCACGCCCGCGCCGCCGTATTTGGCGATGAGCCTCGCGACAACTTCCGAGTCGCTGCCGGTTTGAAATACGACGCCTTCGCTTTCCAGTTCCGCGCGCAGTTCCCGCGCGTTTGTGATGTTGCCGTTATGCGCGAGCGCGAGCGGCGCGCCCTCCTCGCCGATCACTACCGGCTGGGCGTTTAAAAGGCTGCTCTCGCCCGTTGTGGAATAGCGTACATGCCCGATGGCGAGCGAAGCGCCCGAAAGCGCGCCGAGTCCGTCGCAAAACCTGCCGGACACTAATCCCATCGCCCTGTGGCAGGCGATATGATCGCCGCGCGAAACCGCGATGCCCGCGCTTTCCTGCCCGCGGTGCTGCAACGCAAATAGGCCGTAGTACGTCGCTTCGGCCGCGTCTACACCGCTGCCGTCGCAGTGGATGCCGAACACGCCGCATTCCTCGCGCATGCAGTCCCCATCGGGCTTGCGCCTCTCGTACGGCGGAAGCGTACGGATTGAAAGCGACATATCAGGACCCCGTCAGCCTTGTGACGATCTCGCGGTACGCCTCTTCCACCTCGCCCAGATCCTGGCGGAATCTGTCCTTGTCGAGCTTCTTTCCCGTCGCCTGATCCCAGAAACGGCAGGTATCGGGGGAGATTTCGTCCGCGAGAACGACCTCGCCCCCGCAGCGCCCGAACTCGAGCTTGAAGTCGATCAGCTCGATGCCGAAGCCCGCGAGGTACTCACGCAGGATGTCGTTGATGCGAAAGGAATACTCCTTGACCTTTTCCATCTCCGCGTCGGTCGCGAGGCCGAGCGCGCGGATGTAGTAGGAATTAATGAACGGGTCGCCGAGCGCGTCGTTCTTGTAGCTGAATTCAAGTACGGTGCAGGCGAGCCGCGTCCCTTCGGGCACGCCCATGCGCTGGGAGAAATGGCCTGCGGCGCGATTCCTTACGATGACCTCGACCGGCAGGATCTCCACGCGCTTTACAGCGGTTTCCCGCTCGGAAAGCTGCGCGACATAATGCGTGGGGATGCCCTTTTCCTCCAGCAGGCGGAAAAAGTGGTTGGATACCTTGTTGTTCACGACACCTTTGCCGGCGATGGTTCCCTTCTTGAGGCCGTTGAAGGCGGTCGCGTCGTCCTTATAGTCGACGATGACGATGCCCGGGTCGTCGGTGGCAAATACCTTTTTCGCCTTGCCCTCATAGATCTGCTCCAGCTTGTTCATATGATTCAAACTCCTTATGCATCGCCGAGTCCGCCTCGGCGGCTTTTTCCCTCATACTTTGCGCATGGCGTGCGAGCTTGTCCGCAAGCTCCCC
>DATMYG010000208.1:0-2822 GCA_035561055.1 Clostridia bacterium
CCGCCGAGGACGGCGTCGAATTCGCGGAGCTGCTCTCCCCCGTGAGGGAGGAGAACGGCAAGCTTGTCTGCCGGAGGATGAAGCTCGGCGAGCCGGACGCGAGCGGCAGACGCGCGCCGGTCGAGACGGACGAGATGATAAACGTCGACGCGGACACCGTAATCGCCGCCGTGGGTGAAAAACCCGACGAACAGGCCTTCGCGCGCTACGGCGTGACGCTCGACGCGAAAGGCCGTGCGAAGTTCGACTATGGAAATGGCGTGTTCGCCGCGGGCGACGCGCTGCGCGGCCCCGCGACCGTGGTCGAGGCCATCGCCGACGCGCGCAGGTTCGCGGACACGGTCATCGGAAAAGAGCGGGAGTTTGAAATCCCCGCAGGTGCGAAGCGCGATTATTGCGAAACGCTTTTGAGCCGGAACAGCCTTTGCTCCCCCTGCGAAAACGAGCCCGCGCGTTGCATCGGCTGCTCGACGGTGTGCGAAAACTGCGTTTCCGTCTGCCCGAACCGCGCGAACCTCGCGATCCGGGTGCCGGGCCACGCGCAGAGGCAGATCCTGCACGTCGAAGGGCTGTGCAACGAGTGCGGCAACTGCGCGGCGTTCTGCCCCTACGAGAGCAGGCCGTACGAAGAGAAGTTCACGCTGTTCTCCGACGAGTGCGACTTCGAGGAGAGCAAAAACAGCGGCTTTTATCTCACGGGTTCCGGCCAGGCGCGCGTACGCCTCGATGGCAGGGTGGAAGAATACGACTTCTCCGCCCCGAATGCGCTTGACCCGGATGTCGAATGCTTTATAATGACAGTAATCAAGGACTACGCTTATCTCCTGTAAGCGCTCCGGAGGATACGAATGGCGACATTCACGGTAAACGGAAAAACCGTAACGGTCGATAAAAACCAAAAGCTGCTGCGCTACCTGCGGGACGAGCTGCGCCTGACCTCGGTCAAGGACGGCTGTTCCGAAGGCGCGTGCGGCACCTGCACGATCATCATCGATGGCAAAGCGGTCAAGGCCTGCGTGCAGCAGACGGACAGGCTCGCGGGAAAAAGCATCCTTACCGTCGAAGGGCTTTCCGATTTTGAAAAAGAGGCCTACACGCGCGCCTTCGGCGAGGCGGGCGCGGTGCAGTGCGGCTTCTGCACACCGGGCATGGTGATGAGCGCGAAGGCGCTCTTGGACGCGGACCCCGACCCCTCGGAGGAAGCGATCCGAAAGGCCATCCGCGGCAACATCTGCCGCTGCACGGGCTACGTCAAAATCGTGGACGCCATCCGCTGCGCGGGAGAGTACCTGCGCGCGGGGAAGCTACCTCCCGAAAACGAAAACTGGACCGTCGGCTCCCGCGTGGCGCGCCTGGACGTGCGCGAAAAGGTGCTGGGCTACGGTCAATTTACGGACGACATGTACGTCGAGGGCATGCTTTACGGCAGTGCGGTCAGGACGAAATACGCGCGCGCGCGCGTGCTCGCCATCCATACGGAAAAAGCGAAGGCGTTACCCGGCGTGGCAGCGGTCTATACGGCGGCGGACATCCCGCGCGACGTGAAGGTCGGCCACCTTAAGAAGGATTGGGACACGATGATCCCCGTCGGCCGGCTGACGCACTACCTCGGGGATGCGGTCGCGCTCGTCGCCGCCGAAACGCCGGAGATACTCGAAGAGGCCAAGGCGCTCGTCGAAGTCGAGTACGAGCCGCTGCCCCTCATCCGCTCCATCGAAGACGCGCGGGCCGAGGACGCGCCGCTCGTACATGAACATGAGAAAACCAACCTACTCGCCAAGCGGCAGGTTAAGCGCGGGGACGTGGTGGTGGCGTTCGCAAGAAGCGCGCGCGTGTTCCACGGCTTCTACAAAACGCCGTTTACCGAACACGCCTTCCTCGAGCCGGAATGCGCCGTGGCGCTGCCCGACGGCGACGGCGTGCTGGTCTACTCGAGCGACCAGAGCGTATATGACACGCAGCACGAAATCGCGCCCATGCTGGGACTGCCGCTCGAAAAGGTCAAGGTCGAAAACAAGCTTGTGGGCGGCGGTTTCGGCGGCAAGGAGGACGTTTCCGTCCAGCACCACGCCGCGCTGATCGCCTACCTCACCAAGCGCCCCGCGAAGGTGAAGTTCACGCGGCAGGAGAGCATACTCATCCACCCCAAGCGGCACCCGATGGAAATGGATTTCACCGTGGGCGTGGACGAGAAGGGAATCATACAGGGCGTGCGCGCGCGCATCCACGCGGACACCGGCGCGTACGCGAGCCTCGGCGGCCCCGTGCTTGAGCGTGCCTGCACGCACGCGGGCGGGCCCTATAACTTCCAGAACTTCGACATCGAAGGCTACGCGTGGTACACAAACAATCCGCCCGCGGGGGCTTTCCGCGGATTTGGGGTAACGCAGAGCTGCTTTGCCATGGAGAGCATGCTCAACCGCATCGCGCATGAAATGGGCATCAGCCCCTGGGAAATCCGCTTCCGCAACGCCATCCGCCCGGGGCAGGAATTGCCCAACGGCCAGATCACGGACGCCTCGACAGGGCTTGTGGAAACCCTGCTCGCGGTGAAGGAAGAATATGAAAACGCCAAATACGCCGGCATCGCCTGCGCGATGAAGAACGCGGGCGTGGGCGTTGGCCTGCCGGACACAGGGCGCGTGCGCCTCGTGGTCGCGGGGGGCAAGGTCTATATCCACGCGGGCGCGAGCTGCATCGGCCAAGGCCTCGGCACGGTGCTCGTACAGTACGTGCACCAGGCGACGGGCATCCCGCGCGAACAGATCATCTACGCCCCCGCCACAACATTCAACGCGCCGGATTCGGGCACGACCTCGGGC
>DATMYG010000209.1:0-3968 GCA_035561055.1 Clostridia bacterium
CCCCGGCGCGGAGCAAGGCGGAGCTTTTGAAGATCGGCCGCGATTTCCTCGCGAAGAGCCCCGGCCTCCCCCGCCTCGAGGGCGCGGGCTGGAACAACGATCACTGGACGGACGACGTGGGTTTCCCCAAGCGGTGGGAACTGGACGAAATCAGCCGGGATATTCCAATCGTATTCACGCGCGCGTGCTACCACGTCGTTTGCCTCAACACCAAAGCGCTCGAACTTTGCGGTATTACGGCAAAAACCCCGGATCCGTCCGGCGGCAGCGTCGGCCGGGATGCGCATGGCGAACCCGACGGCGTGCTCTGCGAGGACGCGTGCGGTCTTGCCGCCCCGGTGCTGGCGGAGCCCACGGTGGAGGAGGCCAAGCGATATCTTCGCGCGGCGGCGGCGGATGCGGTTTCCTGCGGCCTCACGAGCGCTCATGCGGACGACCTGTATTTCTCCGAGGAGGGCGTGTGCGTGCCGCTTCAGGCGTACGAGGAGCTCCTTGCTAAGGACTGGCTGCCGCTTCGCGTCCATATGCAGTGCCGCCTGTCCGACCCAATGGCGTTCGGGCGTTTCTTCGGGATGGGATACCGGTACGGCATGGGGGACGAGCGATTGCGCTTCGGCCCATTGAAGCTCATCGGCGACGGGTCGCTCGGCGCGCGCACGGCATATCTGAAACAGCCCTACCGCGACGCGCCCGGAACGCGCGGCATTCCAATCTATACGCAATCCCAGCTCGATGAGCTCGTGTGCATGGCGGCGGAGCGCGGCATGCCCAGCGTCATCCACGCCATAGGGGACGCCGCCGTCGAAATGGCGCTCGACTCCATCGAGAAGGCGCGCAGTGTCGAGAAAGAGCCGCTGCGTCACGGCATCGTCCACTGTCAGATCACCGACCTTGCGCTGCTCACGCGCATAAAAGCGTTGGGCGTCATGGCGCTCGTGCAGCCGATTTTCCTCGACTACGATCTGCACATCGCGGATGCCCGCGTGGGCGAGCTCGCGAAAACCAGTTACGCCTTCAAGACGATGCTTCGCCTCGGCATCCCCATGGCTTTCGGCTCCGACGCGCCGGTAGAGCGCTTCAACGCGATTCAGGGCATCTACCACGCCGTCACGAGGAAGGACCTTTCCGGCTTCCCCGAAGACGGCTGGTATCCCGGGGAAAGGCTTACCGTGGAGGAGGCGGTCGCCGCGTTCACGCGCGAGGCGGCCTTCGCATCCTTGGAAGAGGATATCAAGGGCACGCTTGCGCCGGGCAAGCTCGCCGATATGGTTGTGCTCAACGAGAACATCTTCGAAATCCCGCCGGATGAAATCAGGAACGCTTCGGTACATATGACCATCTGCGGCGGGCGCATCGTTTACCGGGAACGCTGATTGGGAGCAAAGTTCCCTTTTTCCATTTTGTGCAACCTGTCGCGCGCGCAAAGCGTTCTAGTTGTAAAATACTTGTAAATACGGCCGGGCCGATTTGCCGGGGCGTTGCAGGTGTGATATGATAATTGCGTTGTATTGCGCAATTGTTGAAATTTCGTTTGCGTTGGAGGAATACAAAAGCATGAAAAAAATATTGGCGGTCCTTCTGGTGCTCTCCATGGCCTTCGCCTTCGCGGCGTGCGGCGGGGACACCGAGAACGAGGGGAACCCCGTCGACGTCCTGCCGACCTCGCCCTCTCCGGGGCCCACCGAGGAGGGTACGGGCCTCGGCCTTGCGCGGGAGTACGCGCAGACCATGGGCATGGTCGCCGCGGGATACGTCCACTCGCTCGGCCTTCGCACGGACGGCACCGCGCTCAGCGCGGGGCATGATTACTACGGCCAGCGCCAGGTCGGCGCGTGGACGGACGTCATGTACATCGCTGCGGGTAAATCTGTTTCCATCGGCGTGAAGGCGGATGGTACCGTCGTCCTCGCGGGCAAGCTGACGGACGAGGCCGCGCTGGCGGCCGCCTCCGCCTGGACGAACGTCTTCATGGCGGACGCGGGCGGGGATTTTGTCGCAGCTCTTCTCAACGACGGCACGGTGGTTGCCGCGGGGGATAATTCCGCCAGCCAGTGCGACGTGAGCGGCTGGAGCGACATCGTTCAGATCGCCTGCGGCGACGCGTTTACCATCGGCCTCAAGTCGGACGGCACGGTGGTCGCCACCTCGGGCGCGCCCGAGGCGGTCGCCTCGTGGTCCAACGTCAAAAAGATCGCCGCTGGCGGCGTTTCCGCCGTGGCGGCCATCACGGCCGAGGGCAAGCTCGTCTCCACGCTCGATATCGCCGGACTCGAGGCGTATACCGACATCGTCGACGTGGGCGCGGACGACTGCGGCGTCGCGTGCGTGCGCGCGGACGGCACGGTCGTGACGAAGCTTACTGCCGAAACGGTGTACGATCCCGATTATAATTACGGAGAGGTCGACCTTACAACCGTGACGGACGCCGTCGCCATATCCGTGGGCGCCAAGCACGTTGTGGTGATGCGCAAAAACGGTTCCGCCGCGGCCTATGGCGTGAACGACGATTTGCAGTGCGACGTGGGCAGGTTTAACCTGCGTCCGTACCTTGAACAGCTTGTGGACGGCGGAACGGTCGTGCGCGGGCTCGAGGCGGGCATGACCGTCGCGGACGCGAAAGCGCTTATCGCCGCCGGCACGGGCGCGGCTGACGTGCAGTTCACTAAGCTCATTTCGGAAGCTGAGACTGCCGTCGCGGACACCGACGCCGTTGCCACCGGCATGAAGGTCAAGTGCGACGGCGCGGAGTACGGCACGGTCGTGCTTCTCGGCGACGTGGACGAGAACGGCACGATCGACGCCGCGGACAGGGAGATCATCTCCAAGGCGAGCGTTAACAACATCCAGCTTACGGGTTATCTCGCGCGCGCCTCGCAGCTTGAAACGAGCGCGCTGGGGCTGCCCTTCTGCGGGGAGAAGAGCCTCGCGCTCATCGACGCGCACCTCGCCGGCACGGGAAAAATCGGACAGTTCTCTAAAATGAAGACCGGCGTCTATGACCAACTCCTTGCGGAAGCGGCCGCCGCCAACAAGGATACGGTCGGCTGGATATCCATCCCGAAGACCAACGTCAGCTACCCGATCATGTTCGACGCGTCGGGCAAGTGGTATTACAACACCCATACGCCGGATAAGAAGGAAACCGACTCCGGCTCCATCTACGCCTATTATTACGGCGTGCCGGAATTGAAGAACACTGTCGTCACGGGCCACAACTCGCGCCCGTCGGGAAGCATGTTCCACCAGCTCCATCACATACAGGAGTTCAATCTCGGCAACACCAATTGCGCGCAGAAGAAGTACTGCGGCGTGGAGCTCAAGGACCTGCCCAATCTTCAAATTTACTCTAACCGCGTGTGGACGATTACCATCTACGGCGAGGAGTCCCGCTGGGAACTGTTCTCCATGTACGAAACAGAGGCCGGCGTGGATATCTACGATTCGCTCTATGATAACGTCTGGTGGCCCTGGGGCAAAAACGTGCGTGTCAAGGATACGGACGAGCTTATCCAGGCCTGGATCGAGAAACAGATCGAGATGAGCGAGGTCCAGATCGACACGAGCGTGAGCGTTGCGGACAGGTATTTGACGGTCTTCACCTGCGGCAACGAGCACGATGACGCCAACGAGGGCGCGCGGCTGTACTTCTTCTTCAAACAGGTCGACTGATTGCGACAGAATTCGAAATATGGGGGCGCAACATTAGTTGTGCCCCCATATATTGTATGTCAATCCAGCATTAAAAAAACTTCAAAAAAAGATCAAATAGGGCTTGCATAATCCAAATCCTTTTGATAGAATAATCAAGCACGCTTTCTGAGCGAGCAATCGCACCTTGAAAACTATATAGTGCAAGAAAGAATGACAAGGGAAAAGGTAAGACGAAGGTAATTCGAGGATGACCGAGCAGGCAGGAAGGCCTGCGAGGGAGTCGAGTTGATTCCATAAACGGAAGAGATTCGAGGCCA
>DATMYG010000210.1:0-3553 GCA_035561055.1 Clostridia bacterium
GGTATGAAACTCATGGTATAATCTATTGCATCTATTATTTGGGGGTACCGGTATGAGCGCAGTCAAGATACTGGTCGCGGACGACGACCCGAACGTCCACGAGTCGCTGGGGATTTACATCAAGGACGCGGGCTACGAGGCCGTGGATGTTTACGACGGGGCGGCCGCGGCGGCCGCGGCGGTCGCGCCCGACATCGCGCTCGCCGTGCTTGATATCATGATGCCCGTCATGTCCGGCATAGACGCCTGCAAGGAAATCCGCAAGACCTCGCGCGTCCCGATCATCATGCTCACCGCCAAGGGCGAGGAGATCGACCGCATCCTCGGCCTGGAGCTTGGCGCGGACGATTATATCGTCAAGCCCTTCAGCCCGCGCGAAGTGGTCACGCGCATCAAGGCCGTGCTCCGGCGCACCAACGATCAGCAGCAGAACGAGGAAGGCTGCGTCGCCTACGACAGCCTCTTGATCGACATCAAGAGCTATACGGTCACCCTCCGCGGGCAGCCCATCGTGTGTACGCCCAAAGAGATAGAGATTCTCTATATGCTCGCCTCGAATCCCGGGCAGGTGTTTACGCGCGAACAGCTTCTCAACAAGGTCTGGGGTTACGATTTTGCGGGCGAAACGCGCACGGTGGATACGCACATCAAACGCATCCGCGCGAAGCTGGACAATACGGGGCTAAACTGGTCCATTAAAACCATCTACGGGGTGGGATACAAGTTCGAGGTCGAGTAACCTCATGCGCAGCGTATTCTTCCGCAGGCTCGTACTCGCCTTCGCCATCGCGATGCTCATCGCCGCGATCGTCATGTTCGGCGGATATGTGTTCCTCAGCCGCGACGTGTATACCGAAATCAAGCTGGACGAGCTGCAGCCCTCCGTGGATGCGGCCTGTCAGCTTGCCTACGAATATCTTGCGCACAACGTAGACAGTGACACGTTCTTCCGGCTTGCGGGTAAGACCATGTCCCCCGAGAACGGCGCGGCGCTGTTCGTCGGGGCGGACGGCGCGGTCGTCTATTATACCGACTCGCTCTTCCATGTGGACGAGAATACCCTCGCGTATTACCTGAGAAACCAGATCGGCGCCGTACTTTCGGGCCAGAGCGTGCGGCTCGACCGGCTCAACGTGCCCAGCGGTTTATCCGTGCTCGCCGTGGGCGCACCCGTTACCGACGAGGCGGGCAACGTTCTGGGGGCGATCATCCTTGTAAAATCGGTTAAAATCATCACGGGTACCACTACGCGCATGTCCGTTATCTTCCTCTGGATGGCGGCGTTTGCGATTCCGCTTGGCATGATCAGCGCCGCGTGGCGGGTCAAAACCGTTACGGAGCCCATCAACCGTATGTCCGAAGCCGCGATGGAAATGACAAAGGGTAACTTCAACATCCGGGTGGAGGACGAGGAAGCGGGCGAGATCGGGGAGCTTGCCCGCGCACTCAACAATTTGGGCTCGGAGCTCTCCAAGACCATCCGCCAGCTCAGTTCCGAAAAAGGCCAGCTCGACCAAATCCTGCAGAGCCTGACGGACGGCGTCGCCGCTACGGACGAGGCGGGCCGGCTTACGCATTATAACACGGCGCTCATGCGCATATTCGGGGCGGTTAGCGTTGCCAGGCGCGAGGACCTCATTTCAGACGAGAAGATCTGGCAGGAGTTCGACGCGGTCTACGACGCGGGCGAGGCGCGCACCATCACCTACCCCATGCCGGGCGACCGGGTGCTTTGGATTACGATTTCCCCCGTTACGGCGGAAAACTGCGAAAAGGTAGGCGTGGTTGCCCTGTTCAGGGACATGACGGAGATGGAGCGCCTCGAGAGCATGCGGCGCGAATATGTCGCCAACGTTTCCCACGAGCTAAGGACGCCTTTGACCGCGCTTCGCGGCCTGCTTGAGCCCCTCGCGGACGACATGGTCCGCAGGAAGGAGGACCAGCAGCGCTATTACAAGATCATGCTCCACGAGGTCATGCGGCTCTCGCGGCTCATTACGGACATGATGACGCTCAGCCGCCTGCAGTCGGGCACGGAGTACATGGAGCTCGTCAGGGTCGACCTCTACGGCCTCGTCAACGATATCGCGGGTGGGTATTCCTCGACCGTATCCAATAAGGGCGTGCAGCTGGTCGTAGATTGCCCGCACCCCGTGCCGGACTGCATGACCGACCCCGACAGGATCGAGCAGGTCGTCGTCATCCTCCTCGATAACGCCGTGCGCTACACGCCCGAGGGCGGCACGATCACCATACGCCTGCGCAACAGGCAAAAGCATGTGGAACTTACGGTGGAGGACACGGGCTGCGGCATCCCGGAAAAGGACCTGCCGCACATCTTTGAGCGTTTTTATAAGGTAGATAAGTCCCGCAACGAGGGCGGCACGGGACTGGGCCTCTCCATCGCGCAGTTTATTATGGACAAGCTCGGGGAGAGTATCAGCGTCGAGAGCGAAGTGGACAAGGGAACGCGCTTTACGCTCACCGTCAAGCATTACGTTAAGAACGCCATCGCCCTCGGACCCGCAGGGGAAAAGAGCAGCCGCTATGGCGACGAGGTCGTGGAGCACGCGCTGCCGGAAGACAGCGACAGGCCCGAGAGCAGGAAGGACGTGCTTGACGCGCATTACGAGGTCATTAAGCCCACGAAGAAGCAATGAGCGTCTGTACGTTATGCCCCCGCGCGTGCGGGGTGGACAGAGAAACCTCCCTCGGCTTCTGTGGCGTGCGATGGAATCCTAACATCGCGCGCGCGGCGCTGCATTTCTGGGAGGAGCCCTCGATCAGCGGCCCTCGTGGCTCTGGCGCGGTGTTTTTCTGCGGCTGCAACCTCGCTTGCGTCTTCTGCCAGAACCGCGCGATCAACCACGCGCTCGTCGGCCCGGAGGCGGATGCGGAGGCGCTCGCTGCAATTATGCTCTCCCTTCAAAAGAGCGGCGCGCACAATGTCAACCTTGTGTCCCCCGCGCCCTTTGCTCCCATCCTCCGCGAGGCGATTCCGCGCGCGCGGGAGATGGGGCTCATCATTCCCATCGTATACAACACGAACGCGTACGAGAAGGTTGAAACGCTCAGGTCGCTTTCGAGTCTCGTTGACGTATACCTGCCCGACCTCAAGTACGTCTCCACCCTGATCGCGGCGAAGTACAGCGGCGCGGCGGATTACTTCACGTTTGCCTCCCGCGCTGTTGAGGAGATGTTTGCCCAGTGTGGGCCACTTATAACGAATGGAGAGGGCATCGCCGTGCGCGGGGTCATCATACGCCACCTCGTGCTACCGGGCTCGGTGGACGAAACGCGGCGCGTCGTCGACCACATCGCCTCAAATTTCCCGCCCGACACAGCCCTGTCGCTGATGGGGCAGTACGTTCCCAACGGCGGGTCCCTGCCCGCACCGCTCGAGAGAAGGCTCCTTCGACGCGAGTACGACCGGGCGATCGACTACGCGCTGCAACGGGGTTTGACCAACGTGCTCGTGCAGGAACTCAGCTCCGCCTCGCTCGATTTTACACCCGAATTTGACGGCAGGGTTCCCTGAAGAAGCGGGGGAAAG
>DATMYG010000211.1:0-3747 GCA_035561055.1 Clostridia bacterium
GCAATAGATAATGTGTGGACAGCCTATGATTCAGGTAAAGACCTGAAATTATTGTCCATTTAAAAGGATATTGCCTTGCAATAAAAAATGGCTACAAATGGGTATATCTCCCAATTTGTATATAAAATAAACCGCTTAAAATACAGACAAATGTAAATATTCCGAATTTGTGAATAATATTAAAAATTCGTAACGTTATCATTGACGCGAATGCGCTCGAATGTTATGATGTGGCTGTGCAAACGGGATGGTACCCAACACGGGCAGCAATGCCATCCGGGGAAATCCCCGGGAAACACGCAAATTCTGAAAGGAGTTTTTTCATTATGAAGAAACTGTTTGCCCTCGTAATGGTTCTGGCTATGGCTCTCGCCATCGCCGTGCCCGCAATGGCCGCCGGTTGGGATCAGATTCCCGTCGATCCGCCGACCACCAACGAAATCACCCTTTCCCTCACTCCCCTCAAGGTTGAGGCGAACACGTCCGTTCTAGGCAGTCTCTATGAGGAGCTCTCCGTGATGTATCCCGTCGTGAAGGGTACGCTCGTGCACTTCTATGCCGAGATCAACATCCCCGCCGATGCCAAGCTCAGCCAGGCGAACAAGGACCTTCTCCAGAACAAGAACCTCGTTTATGCCCTTGAGACGTCCAACCTTGTTCTCAAGAGCGTTCAGAGGTACCTCAACGGCGCTAAGGACGGCGCGGTTGTTACCTTCCCCGCCGACACCGATTCTTACAGCGAAGCGTTTGATGAAACCGACAAGGGCACCAAGATCGGCTTCGAGTATCTGGCAGAAGGCGTAGCGGCCGGTAAGGACGGCGTCGCCGTCGCGACCATCGGCTACTACAACACCTGGGATGGCACCACCTTCGGTTGGGACAACGACGCTGACGGCATCAACGAGTACATGGTTGCTGTAGACGTTTATGCCGCCCCGACCTCGTTCACCATCTATAAGGGCGCCGCTGCGCCGGGTCCTGATTCCATCATGTTCCCCGTCAAGAATGGCCAGATCGACGTTGCCAAGGAAATCGAGCTGACTGTCGGCGGCACTGCGTATGCTGTGACCCGCGCCGTCAACGGCGACATCACCTTCCGTAACAAGACGACCAGCGCCGTCATCACTCCGGCCGATACCACCAATTACCCGACGCTTAAGGCCGCGTTCGACGCTTACTTCACCGCCCTCGGCTTCGGCTATGCGGATGCGAAGTACATGACCCCCGCTCACTTTGACAAGTACTTCGGCACCATCGCCGAGGTTAGCAAGACGATCACCTACCCCTCGGGCGCCGTGGTCGTGGCCCCGCCGACAGTCGAGCCCCCGCAGACCGGTGACGCCACCACCGTGGTCGGCTTCGTGATGATCGCCCTCGCGCTCGTCGCCGCCGCCGCCGTGACCGTCAAGAAGGTCCGCGCGTAAACCAAATCCCTGTTGGGCAACCCGGTAGCACAAACGGCCTGCGCCTTGCGGCGCGGGCCATTTTTTGCGATAAAAAGGACTCTTCGTCAATTTAGCGATGTTCTCCGGCTCCGTATTGCTTCCCCATACAAAACACCTCCTCTCGTTTTCTATTACGATAGGAGGTGTTTTCTGCTATGTTCTCTGGGTCAGTTCGGCAGCACGGGAACTCGTTTTTCTGTTTCGATATTCCTTTATTCCCGTTCCCCTGGATACCACAGGCTCCAGCTATGCCGTATTCCGTCCATCAGCTCCATGATGCGCAGGGTTTCCGCGTGCGGCATCTCGGGGCACTCGAGCATGCCCGCGTGGATGGCTTCGACGACGGCGCGCACCTCGTATTCGTAGCCTGTGACCTGCGGCGGCCGCTCGATGTGCTCGATGAGCCTGTAGTCGTCGTCATAGGCGCGAAGGCTTTCAAAATTATTGATGTTCTCTATTAACGCATAGCCCTTTTCCCCGTAGATGATGCCGAGGCGGTCCGTCGTGCCGAGCACGGAATATAAAAGCGTCGCCATGCGCCCACCCGCGTAGGTCAGGGTGATCGAGCCTTGGGTATCCACGCCCAGCTCGTTCTTGACGGCAGAGCTCGTGAAGCCCGTCACGCCGCCGCCCAGCACGAGCGCGGCGAAGTTGATCGCATACACGCCCACGTCCAGCAGCGCGCCGCCCGCAAGCTCAGGCTTCCTCAGGCGCGGGATGTGGGCGACCGGGTAGCCAAGGTTGCAGAATACGGCGTAAACGCGCCCGATCTTTCCGCTTTCGCAGAAGTCCCGTATGGTTTTTGCCATGGGCATATAGCGCGGCCAAAGCGCTTCCGCGACGACCAGCTTCTTCTCGCGCGCAAGGGCGAGGACGGCCTCCGCCTCCTTTGCCGTTACGGTAAACGCCTTCTCGCACAGGATGTGCTTGCCCGCCTCGATGCAGGCTTTCATCTGCTCCGCGTGGCGGGAGTGCGGGGAGGCGACGTAGACCGCGTCCACGTCCGGGTCGGCGAGCAGCTCCGCGTCGGAGCCGTACGCTTTGGGGATGCCGTAGCGCGCGGCAAACGCCTGCGCCCGCGCGAGCTCGCGCGAGGCGACGGCGTACGCGTTCGCTTCGCCCGAGCGCACCAGCGTATCGGCCATGGTGTTGGCGATTTCGCCCGTGCCGAGAATACCGAAATTCAACTTGCGCATCGTCTGCCTCCTTCTAGTAAACGGCTGCGCCCGTGCGGCTTAGCAGCGTTCGATCCTTCTGGTCATGGAGTCCGCATCGGAGGCGAAGGTCAAGGCATTGTCGTAACTGATGCGCCCTTTGCGGTAGAGCGCCGTGATGCTCGCGTCCATGGTGACCATGGTTTCGGGGTTCGCATAGATCACGTTGTCTATCTGGTGTGCCTTGCCTTCGCGGATGAGATTGCGGATCGCCGGATTGGCGATCATGACTTCGAAGACGGGCGTCACGCCGCCGTCCACCGTGGGGATGAGCTGCTGGGACACGACCGCGTTGAGCGTCATCGAAAGCTGCACGCGCACCTGCTGCTGCTGGCTGGGCGGGAACACATCGATGATCCTGTCCACGGTCTTGGCCGCGCCCACGGTGTGCAGCGTGGAAAGCACGAGTTGGCCGGTCTCCGCCGCGGTCATGGCGATGCTGATGGTTTCGTAATCCCGCATTTCGCCCAGGAGTATGACGTTTGGCGCCTGACGCAGGGCGTAGCGCAGCGCGCTCTTGAAGTCCTTCGTGTCCTGATCCACCTCGCGCTGGCTGACGATGCTCTTGTCGTTGCGGTACAGGAACTCGATGGGATCCTCGATCGTGATGACGTGGCTGGGCAGGTTCTTGTTGATCTTGTTGACGATGCATGAGAGCGTCGTCGATTTGCCGCTGCCCGCGGGACCCGTGATGAGCACGAGGCCCTTCTTCGCCTTGTACAGGTTGACGACTCCCGTGGGTATGTTGAGAAGCGCGGGATCGGGCAGCTCGTGGCGCACGATGCGGATCACGGCCGCGCAGGAGCCTCTCTGGCGGTACACCGCCGCACGGAATCTTCCCACGCCCGGTATGGAGAGGGAGAAGTCATCGTCCCCGGTCGCTTGGAAGCGCTCCATGCCCCGGTTCCCGGCGAGCTGGTACACCTCGCGCACGATCGCCTCGGTCTGCGCGGGGGAGAGCGGCGCGTCGCCGCGGGAAGTGACCACGCCCGCGATCTTGAAGGCGAGCGGGGATCCCGGCACGACGAGCACGTCGGATACGTTGAGGCCCATGGCCTCCAATAGCGTTCTTTCAATCATAAATCGTC
>DATMYG010000212.1:0-5407 GCA_035561055.1 Clostridia bacterium
TGGCGCAGAATACGCTGGACAGCATACCCTCCCCCGCGCCGGATGCGCGCAGCATTACGGGTCTGGTCAAAGACGGAGGCAGGATCACCGGCTACCGCCTGTCCGACGATGCGATAGTGGATAAGGAACAGGCCGTCGAGCTGGCGCGCCGGGGCGGCATCCGCGGCGTAGGCATCGCGCACCGCGGCGATACCGAGTATCTCAAATCCATTCCCGACGGGAGTGAAAATAACAATTTGGGGAATCTACCCTCTGTTTCCTCGCCTGACGAGCACTGATGGGAAAAACGGGAAAAGAGCACCGAAAGGTGCTCTTTTCCGTATTGCCGCAATAGGCGGCACGACGATTCAGATGGTAACCGGCGCTCCCGTTTCTACCGGGCGCGCTTGCGCGTGAAAACGAACATTGCGGCTGCAACCGCCGCCGCGCAGATTACAAGCCACGACGCCCATGCGAAATCGCCTGTCTGCGGAACTTCCACGACGACGGGCGTGGTGGTGGGGGAGGGGGCAGGATCTGGTTCGCGCGTAATCTTGACGGTGTATGCCTTGGGGGATTTGTTGGACTCCGTAATCACGCCGCAATGGTTATTCCTCCCACTGGCAGAGCATCTCGCGCATCCATCCGTACACGTCCATGGAATATACGTTTTCGAGGTTCTCCCGCGAGAGAACCTCCTTCGTTCCGCCAAGGGAAACGATTTTTCCGCGCTCGAGCAGCAGCGCCCGCGTGCCGAACGCGCGCGCAAGCGAGAGATCGTGTACGACCGAGACGACCGCGCGTCCCGCGCCCCGGAGCCAAGTGCGGATAAGGCCGAAGACCTGTTTCTGATAGACGAGGTCGAGGTGGTTCGACGGCTCGTCGAGCAGCAAAAGCCGGGGATCCTGCGCGAAGAGCTGCGCGAGAAAAGCCCTTTGCAGTTCTCCGCCCGAGAGCGTGAGCACGGACTGGTTCGCGAATTTTGTCATGCCCGTCAGCTCCAGCGCCTCGGCGATGCGCTTTTCCTCCTCCGCGCCGTGGGTTGAGAAAACGCCCGGCGCGTAGGCGTAGCGGCCGAGGCGGACGATTTCCCCCACGGTGAAGGAATAGCCCACGTAATGGCTCTGTGCGAGCGTACCCATATCCCGCGCGCGCGCGGCGGGCTTCATTTGGGCGACATCCTTCCCTTCGAAGGACACTCGGCCCTCGGAGGGGATCGCCTGCGCGACGGCGTTGAGCAGCGTCGACTTGCCCGCGCCGTTTGGTCCTACGACCATGAGCCAGTCTCCGGGCGCAACCGAAAAGCTCACGCCGTCCAGTATGGTAAGCGCGCCGTAGCGGACGGACAGGTTTTTCACTTCAAGCACGGCTACCTCACCTTCCTCGTGGAATAAAAGATATATACGAAGGCGATCGCGCCCACGAAAGATGTGACTACGCCAATGGGCAATTCCAAAGGATTGAGCAGCACGCGCGCGACGAGGTCGGCGAGCAGCAGGAAGATCGCTCCCGCGAAGAGTGAAGCGGGCAAAAGCCGCCTGTGGTTGGGTCCCACGAGCATGCGCACCATATGCGGCGTCACGAGGCCCACGAAGCCGATCGTGCCGCCGATGGACACGCACACGCCGATGATGGCGGAAACGCAGATTAAAATGGCCAGCTTCACGCGCCGCACGTTCACGCCGATGCTGCGCGCATTGTCCTCCCCTACGGCGAAGGCGTTGAGCTCGCGCACATGGAGGAAAATAGCGGTGCCGAAGACCGCGAGCGCACAAAGCAACATAAGCGCGTTTTCATAGCTCGTCCCCTGCAGGCTGCCCATCGTCCAGAAAACGATGTGCTTGACCTTATCCGAGGCGAAGGTGACGACGAGGCTCACGATGCTCGACACGAACATGGAATAGATGATGCCGATAAGGATAATGGTGTTGGTGGAGAGCGAAAAGTCGAGCTTGTAGGCGAGCGCGAGGATAATGAGCAGCGAAGCGAACGCGAAGAGCATGGCCATCGCGACGGTGCCGGCGAAGGGCACGTTCGGCAGCGTGATGTTGAAGGCGATGGCGATGACGGCGCCAAGCGACGCGCCGGAGGAAACGCCAAGCGTCGAGCCGTCCGCGAGGGGGTTCTTCAAAAGGCCCTGCATGGCTGCGCCGCACAGTGAGAGCGACGCGCCCATGAGCGCCACGCACAGGACGCGCGGCAGGCGCACCGAGAGGATGATGGAATCCGAGATACCCTCCGGCATGGGGAGCTTCCAAATTGCGTTCCAGACGACGGTCGCGGTATCCCCAAGGGGGATATTGACGCTGCCCGCGCACACGCACAGCGCGAGCACCGCGATCGTTGCCGCGCTAAAGATCAGGTATTCGTGGAGCCGGAAGCCCTCGGGATGTGTCTTCAACCGCGTAACCTCCATGATAGGGGATGTAGGGACGCATGTCATGTGCCCGCGACCGGCGCGATATGCCGGGTACCGGGCGCGTAACACGCGCCCCTACAAATGAATGTCGTTTACGCCGCTTCCTTTTGTGCCATTGTAATAAACACGAAGTCGTAGAGCATCTGCGCGCCGTCCGCGAGGCGCGGCGCGGGACGCGAAAGCTCGTTATTCCGCAGGTTCAGGATCGCGCCGTTTTTGATGGCCGCTACGTTCTCCCAGCCCGCGCGGGAGAGGATTTCCTCCTCAGGAGTGGGTCCTTCGCCGAAATACATGCCGACGGTCACGATGTAGTCCGGGTTGCGCTCGATGACCTGCTCCTCGGACACTTCCGCCCAGCCCGCGAGGTCGGCGAAGATGTTGGTGAGACCGAGCATCTCGGCGATTTCGTTCATGAAGGTGCCGCTGCCCGCGGCCCACAGGCCGTACTGCAGGGGCGAAACCTCAAAGTAGATCGTACCGCCTCGTCCGCTGGCCGCGGCTTCGGCCGCGACCGTATCGAAGGTGGTCTTCATCGAATCGACGACCGCGGCGGCCTCGGCGTCATGCCCGGTCAGCTTGCCGATGAGCTCGATGGCCGTATACGCGCCCGCGATGTCCTGCGCGTCGCTCACGACGACCCGGATACCCGCGTTTTCAAGCTGAGCGACCTGCTCCTCGGTCTGCGCCATGGTGCTCATGACGACCACCTGCGGCGCGAGGGCGATGATCTGCTCGATATTGGTTTCATAGCCGCTCTGGACGCTGGTCACATCCAGCACCTGTGTGGGATAGTCGCAGTATTCGCCGCGGCCCACGAGCGTGTCGCCCGCGCCGATGGCGTAGAGGATCTCGCAGTCGGACGCGGTCAGGGCGACGATTTTCGTCGCGGGCGCGTCGAGGGTAATCTCCTTGCCCGTCATGTCGGTGACGGTGATCGAGGTACTCGGTTCGGGTACGAGGGTCGGCTCCGGCGTAGCCGCAAGGGTCGGCGCGGCGGTGGGTTCGACCGTCGGTTGGTTGCCCTGGCAGCCCGCCGCAAAGGCGACGAGCAGCGCGAGGACGAGTGCTACGAGTGTGGTTCTGAGGTGTTTCATGTGGCATTTTTGCCCCTTTCCGTGTATTTTTGCATGAATAGAGAAGGAGCAAAAAAGTTGCTCCCCAGATTGAGGAGCAACTTCAAAATACACGGATGACCATACCCGCGCAGTTTCACTCAATCCCAGAAGTGTTCCATGCGTAAACAGGTCTCCCGGCTTGGCATCATCCTACTTGGGCGTCTTCCCATCTTGCGACAGTGACATGTGCCCTTTCGTCCGCTTCACGGTTACTGGGATAGCCCGGAAATCACATCCGGTTCCCTCGGCGAAATATCGCCGGCGCATTCAGCGCATAAACGCACGCTATTCAATTGCGCACTTATTATTTCACCGATGCGCGCAATTGTCAACCCCGCGCTTGCGCCTTATCCGTGTAACGCCTGGGGATGAGCTTCGCCCGCTCAAGCGCGAAAACGAGGATGGGGATGAGCACGATCTGGATGGCGATGCCCGGGAGCGCCGTCACGAACGCGCCGCCCAGCCATACGGCGAAGGAGTATTCCCCCGCGCTGAAGATGAGCGCGTTAAGCGCGCCGAACACGACGCGGCCAGCGAACATGGCAGTCACGAGCGAGATAACGACATCCCACAGCGTTTTGCCCGTGCGTATAAACTTCATCATCAGCCCGGAAACGAGGCCGTAAGCGGCGAGCTCAAAGAGCATCGAGGGCAAGTAAGCCATCGGCGGCATGCCCGTGATCAGGCTCGAGAGCACGGGTGCGAGTGCGCCGCACGCGAGGCCGAAAGGCCAGCCGCAGATGAGGCCGCACAGGAGCACCGGGATGTGCATGGGCAAAAGGATGCTGCCCGAATTGGGAATCGAGTGAAGCAGCAGGGGCAGCACGACGCACAGCGCGAGGAACAGGGATGCGACGATGAGGCGTTTGATGACGGACATTGATGTGGACATACTGATACAATCCTCCAAAAAATAATAGCGCCGCGAAAGCGCGTCCAGGCTTGGCCGGACAAAAAGCCTTCGTGGCTCCGTTATAAATGCGATAAGAAGTATGGATGCGCCGCCCGCCTTCGTGACAGGCCTTATAGATGAATTTTACCCGAATCGGATTCGCCTGTCAAGCGCAGGCCGCAGCGATGCGCTCGACAGCGAGTGCGATAAGCTCCTTAATCGGCCGCTCCGCCGCACCCACGACGATGTTGTTGCACAGATTGATCGGGATAAGCAGCTTCACGGCGCCGCACGATCCCACGGCCGCGGCGGCGGCGGGCGAGATCTCGCCCATGAGCGAATCGGCGATGACGATGCCGAGCGGCCCGGCGACGATGTCGGCCGTGCGGCAGTTGACGGCGACGGCGTTCTCCCCCGTAGCCCCCCGGTCCGCTCCGGCCTTGAGCATGGCGGTTGTCGCGATGCTGTTCGTTCCCACAGCGATGACCTCGGCGTTCGGCACCCCTGCCTTGATGCCCTCGATGAGCAGCTTTCCGATGCGACCGCCCTGACCGTCGATCACAAGAACGGTTTTCATGCGTTTTTCCTCTTTCGTTATTCCCGCCTTCGCTTCCCCGTTTCCCGGGGCGCATTCTGCATTTATTCGTGCGGCGTATCGGCGCGCGTCTCCCTCTCCTCGAGAGTTCTGAACCTCGTGCGCACAGGCGGCTTCGCCGTTTCGCACGAGCGCGAGCATATCACCCAGAAAAAGCATATCATATTTTCGTGCTTCGCGCATCCCAATCGATCGAAAGGCGCGCGTTTTTTATAGATCGGTCAAAATAATCGACATGCTTCGGGCGAAACATAAAAAATCGCCGTATAAAGAAAATACCGCCGGACATACTGGTATGCGTGGCTTTGCGCGCCCGTTTTGCTTGACACCCTGCCGCCGCGTTTGCTATAATACACAAGCCGACGAGGAGAGATGTCCGAGTGGTTTATGGAGCCGGTCTTGAAAAC
>DATMYG010000213.1:0-2151 GCA_035561055.1 Clostridia bacterium
GCATCGCGCTGGGCCTTTGCCCGGACGGGAAAACCGCCGCGCTCGCCTATTTCATCATGGGGCGCAGCGCAAACAGCCGCAACCGCGCGTTTGTTAGAAACGGCGCCGACCTCGGCATCCGCGTCCTCGACGAGCAAAAACTCAGCGACCCGAGCCTGATTCTCTACGCGCCCGTGCGCACGCTGCCCGGCGCGACGGTCGTCACCAACGGGGATCAGACGGACACCGTGCGTGAGGCGCTCCTTTCCGGCGGCACGTTCGAACAGGCGCTGCGCACGCGCCGCTTCGAACCGGACGCGCCGCATTATACGCCGCGCATCAGCGGCCTTATGCGCTTCGCGGGCGGGTTTTCGTACGCGCTTTCCATTATAAAGTGCGCGGACGGCGCGGGGAAGGCGGCGCTGCACCAATTCTTCGAGTACGAGCCCGTGCCCGGCCTCGGCCATCTCATCCACACCTACCGGGCGGATGGGACGCCCCTGCCGAGCTTCGCGGGCGAGCCCGTGCCGGTACGCGTGCCCGATGATATCGCCGCTTTCACAGACGCCCTGTGGAACGCGCTCAATGAGGAACACAAGGTGGCGCTCTACGCGCGCTACACGGATACCGCGAGCGGCGCATATGCGGACAGGCTCTTCAACAAATACGTTTCGGAGGAATGACGGTATGAGGGAACTGCCCCTGAAATACGGCTGCAACCCGCACCAGAAGCCCGCGCGCATCTATATGGAAAACGGCGAGCTTCCCATAGAAGTGCTCAACGGCCAGATCGGCTACATCAACTTTCTCGACGCGCTCAACGCCTGGCAGCTCGTATGCGAGCTCAAGGCGGCGCTGGACCTTCCCGCCGCGGCCTCGTTCAAGCACGTGAGCCCCGCGGGCGCGGCGCTCGGTTTGCCGCTCGATGAAACGGACCAAAAAGCCTGCGGCGTAGCGGACATCCCGGGCCTGAATGGCTCGCCCGTCGCCTGCGCCTACGCGCGTGCGCGCGGCGCGGACCGTATGTCCAGATTCGGCGACTTCATCGCCCTGAGCGACGTGTGCGACGCGACGGCCGCTTCCCTCATCAAGCGCGAAGTGTCGGACGGCATCGTCGCACCGGATTACACGCCCGAGGCGCTCGCCATCCTTAAAACCAAGCGGAACGGAAGCTACGGGATCCTGCGCATCGACGCGGATTACGAGCCGGAGCCCATGGAGCGCAAGCAGGTGTTCGGCGTCACGTTCGAGCAGCCGCGAAACGCCGCGAAGATCGACGCGTCCCTTCTTGAAAAGCCCGTTACCGCCAGAAAGGAAATCGGCGCGGACGCGAAGCGGGACCTGATCCTCGCCTTGATCACGCTCAAATACACGCAATCCAACTCCGTATGTTACGCGCTGGGCGGGCAGACCATAGGCGTCGGCGCGGGGCAGCAATCCCGCATCCACTGTACGCGCCTTGCCGGGGACAAGGCGGATATCTGGTGGTTGCGCCGCCACGAAAAAGCGCTCGCCCTGCCCTTTTTGCCGGATGTAAAGCGGCCGGACCGGGACAACCTCATCGACCTGTACGTATCCTGGCGCGCGGGGGAGGCGTTTGCGGGCGACGGCTGGCGTCGCTTCTTCTCCGTAAAGCCGGAGCCGCTCTCTGAGGATGAGCGCTTGGCGCGCCTCGCCTCGCTCGGGGGCGTGGCGCTCGGTAGCGACGCGTTTTTCCCCTTCGAGGATAACATCGAGCGCGCATGCCAAAGCGGCGTCGCCTCTATCGCGCAGCCCGGCGGCTCGGTGCGCGACGCGGCGGTAATCGAGGCGTGCGACCGGTACGGTATGGCCATGTTCTTCACGGGACTGCGGCTGTTTCACCACTGAGCCATGAGGGTCATGATCGTAGGCGGGGGCGGCCGCGAACACGCCATTTTGGAGAAGTCGCGCCAAAGCCCGCGCGTGAAGGCGCTCTACGCCCTGCCGGGAAACGGCGGCATGAGCGAATACGCCGGGTGCGCGCCTGTCGCGGCGACGGACATCCCGAGCCTTGTGCGCTTTGCCCTTGAAAACAGGATCGACTTCGCCGTCGTCGCGCCGGACGACCCGCTTATCCTCGGCGCGGCGGACCGGCTCAGGGAAGCGGGCGTGCGCTGCTTCGGCCCATCGGCCCAGGCCGCGGCCATAGAG
>DATMYG010000214.1:0-2986 GCA_035561055.1 Clostridia bacterium
TTGCTATTCTCTGCATTACGCCGGGCTGGCATTGCGAAAAGATCCGTTCGGCGTTCGAGCGGCGCGGCGCCGCGGCCCGCTTCGTGACGGCGGACGCGCTTGTCTCTCCGCTCGGCATTCCGGGCGCGCAGGCGGAATTAAGCCGGTACGACGGGCTGGTCATCCGGGGAATCCCGGCGGGATCGCTTGAGCAGGTGATCTACCGCATGGATGCGCTTTTTGCGCTCGAGCGGGGAGGATTGCCGTGCGTCAACCCGCCCAAAACGATTGAAAAGACCGTCGATAAATACCTGACCTCCGCCCTAATCGCCGAAGCGGGCCTGCCCGTGCCCCCGACGATCTGCTGCGAAAGCGCCGAGGCGGCAAAGGCAGCTTTTTCGGCGCTTGGGGACGACGTCGTGTATAAGCCGTTGTTCGGCTCCTGCGGCAACGGGCTAATGCGGCTGACAAACGAGCGGGAGGCGGCGGAGGCGTTCTCTGTGATTGCCGAAACGGGCGGAATCTTCTATCTGCAGAAGTTCATTGAGTGCGGGAACAGCGATTTGCGCGCGTTCGTAGTTGGCGGCCGTGTCGTCGCCGCCATGCAAAGGACAGGCATGGACTGGCGCGCGAACATTTCACGCGGCGGGACGGCCGCGCCGTATGTTCTGAACGCATACGAGGAAGCGCTCGCCCTGTCGGCGGCCAAGGCGGTGGAGGCGGATGTCGCGGGCGTGGACCTGCTAATTTCCTCGGCGGGGGAAACATACGTCACCGAGGTGAACGGATGCCCGGGCTGGCATGGACTTTCAACGGTGACCGACGCGGATATCGCCGGGGAGATCGTCTCCCTGATGCTGTCGAAAACTTAAGCCGGGGATGCCCCCGACTATTTTCATCGTCGTAGATTTTCGGGTATCAATCCTATTCTTTCAGCTTTTCCAGAATCCGTTCCGGCGTAATCGGCAAATCGTTGCACGCGCGGCCGATCGCGTTGGATACGGCGTTGGCCACCGCCGCGGTGACGGGGACGACGGAGCATTCGCCGATGCTCTTGGCGCCGAACGGCCCGCTCGGCTCAATCTCTTCGACGAGGTCGATCCGGATGCGCTTGGGCATCTCGTTCGCGCGGAGCATATGATACGCCTTAAAGGATGCGTTGGCCACTTTGCCGGATTCGTCGATTTGGATGCCCTCGGTGAGCGCGTAGCCCGCGCCCATCTGGATTGCGCCCTCGATTTGCCCGCGCACGGAAAGCGGGTTGATCGCGCGGCCGATGTCGTGAACGGCGGCGTAGTCTAAAAGCTCTACGGCGCCTGTGACGACGTCCACGCGCACCTTGGCGATGTGCGCGCCGTAGGAGATTACGGCGGCGGGGGACGCGGTCGTCTTTTCGCTGATGAGCTCTATGAATTTCTTATGCCGCGCAAACTGGACGAGTTCGCCGATGGTCGCGCCCGACCCGTCTTCCATACGCACGCAGCCGCCGACAAACGCGAAGCGCGCGTCTTTTCGCTCCATTAGCTCGGCGGCGAGGGCGGAGAGCTTGGCGCGCATGTCTTCTGCGACCTCCATGGCCGCGCGGCCGGATACGAACGCGCCGCGGCTCGAATAATCCCCAAGCTGGTAGGGCGTAAGCTCCGTATCGGCGAAAACGGCGGCGATCATCCCCATGGGCAGGCCGAGGACCTCGGATACGATCTGCTTTTGCATCGTGATCGCGGCGTTACCCATCTCGTGGGAGCCGCTGAAGAGCACGCAGCTTCCGTCGTCGTTCATTTTGAGCATCATGGCGGTGATATCGGTGCGGATGCCGAACATGCCGTTGCCGTGCGCGCCCACGGCGAGGCCGACGCCGACGCGCATGCGTTCCCGCGCGCTCGCTTTCTGTTCGGTGAGGCAGCGGTTATATCCGATCAGTTCGGCGGCGCGGTTCAGGCAGTCCAGAGGGCGGGCGTTGCCGTGCGGCAGGTCGAAACGGTAATCCACCCCGTCCGGCGGGGTGAGATTCATGCGCTCCATTTCGATGAGGTCCATGCCGAGCGCGTCCGCCGCGCGCTGCATGAGCCTCTGCTGGGCAAAAAACGTCTGTGGGGAGCCGAAGCCGCGCATCGGCCCGCCGACCGGCGTGTTGGTGACGACCGGATAGCCGGTGAAACGGATGTTCCCACAGCGGTGCACCTTAAAGAACTTGCCGCACATCGCCCAGACGATGTTGCTCGTGCCGGAGGCGTAAGCCCCCGCGTTGCAAAAGACGGTCATATCCTCGCCGAGTACGGTGCCGTTGTCCGCAAAGCCCATTTTCAGGCGGATCTTCATGGCGTGGCGCGTGCGGGAGGAGACGATATCCTCGCGGCGCGAATAGACGAGCTTGACGGGCCGCCCGCAGCGGATGGAAAGCGCCGCCGCGACGGGCTCCGTGATCATATCCACCTTGCCCCCGAAGCCGCCGCCGACTGCGGGTACGCTGACGCGCACGCGGCTCATGGGAAGGGAAAAAATGCGCGACAGGTTCACGCGTACGGCGAAGCTGTCCTGCGAGGCGGTATAGACCGTCAGCTTTCCGCATGCGTCGTAGAAGGCGACCGACGCGTGCGGTTCGATCGCGCCGTGATGAATCGGGGGAACGGTATAGGTATCCTCGAACACATGCGGCGCGGCCGAAAGCGCGGCATCGACGTCCCCGCAGCTCTGGCGCACGACCTCCATGAGGTTGCCGCGGAGGAGATCGCCGTGCGTATGGAGCACGTACGCATCCTTCCGCATGCCCGCTTCGGGGTCAAAATTGACGGGAAGCGGTTCGTATTCCACGCGGATGGCGCGCACGGCTTTGGCGGCGATGGCCGGCGTGTCCGCCGCAACGGCGGCCACGCGGTCGCCGACGAAGCGGACGATTTCGTCGAACACGCGCTCGGTCTTGAATACGTCCAGCGTTTCTCCGCTGCTGTTGTAGTAGACGGCGGGCGTGTTTTGATAGGTGACGACCGCGCGCACGCCTTCCATCTCC
>DATMYG010000215.1:0-3339 GCA_035561055.1 Clostridia bacterium
GCTTCCCACGTGCTCATTCGCTTTCTTCGCGTTCAATTCGGCGTCGCTCATGCGCACGGCGATTTGCGCGGGCACTTCGCGCAGCAGCTTAATGAAGGTTTCGTCCGCGAGGTATTCCTCGGCGGAGCGCTGGAGCTGCCCGTTCTTCTCCATCTGTTCGAGGGTCTTGGCCGCCTGCGTGCCGAGCATGTCCGTACCGGACGGGCGCGTGTTGGAGCTGAGCATTGCCGCGACCTCGTCCGCGCCGAGACCCAGGGACCCGGTCAGCGCGTCGATGATCTCGCAGCCCAGCCTGTACTCCGGGCTGTTCTCGTATTGCGCGCGCACGGCCTCGGCGGTTTTGCCGCCCCCGGCGTGCGGCAGGGCGGCGGCCATAGACGGCTTTGCGGCCGCCGCGGCGGCGAGCGGACGCGCGGCGGGCATCGTCCTAGTTCTGTTCATGCGTTCTCCTTGCGGCGCTTCAACCTTGGCGGGCCCCGATTCCGCGAAGGATAAAACAAAACGCGCACCCCCGAGGGTGCGCGCGCGCCGGTGTCCTTTTCGGCGGACACGGGCCAAAAATAAAAATAGAAGAAGTATGCGCTTCTTCCACCATAAGAAGTATAACCGATTGAAAACAATAATTCAAGCGCAAAAAAAGGGCAATATAAGAGCAAGGAAAACGCGCGGAAGGGGCGAAAAAAAGGCGTGGAAGATGCGGCAATAAATCTAGGATATGCCTTATATTTTGTCGAATCACCATATAGAAAACGGGCCGAAACGGCGTCGGAACAACGCCTGAAACATTGCGAATCTTGTCACGCATAGGGGCTTGACGCACTTTACAGGACCGGGGCCGTTTGTTATAATACCGGTGAAAAAAGAGAGCATCCGGCGCGCCTCGCGCGGTACGGAGCAGGGCTTCCGCAGGGGAAGGCTCCGTCCTCATCGGTGAGACTTTGCCGCAGCACAAGCGGCAGGGGCTCTTTTGCTAAATAGGAGGAGGATATCGAATTGGAACTGTTTGCCGACCTTTTCTCCAACGCGCTCGGCTTCACCTGGCAGAAGGCCGTGATGATCCTCGTCGGGCTGACGCTGATCTACCTCGCCATTAAAAAGGACATGGAGCCCGCGCTGCTCCTGCCCATGGGTTTCGGCGCGGTGCTTGTAAACCTGCCGGGCATCAACCTTGCGGGCATTACGACGCTGTTCAACGCGGGCATCGAAACGGAGCTGTTTCCGCTGCTGCTCTTCATCGGCATCGGCGCGATGATCGACTTCGGCCCTCTGCTTTCGAACCCTAAGATGTTCCTCTTCGGCGCGGCCGCGCAGTTCGGCATCTTCATGACGCTGCTGCTCGCGCGGCTCATCGGCTTCTCGCTGGCGGACGCGGGTTCCATCGCCATCATCGGCGCGGCGGACGGCCCCACGGCCATCTTCGTTTCCCAGTTCTTTAAATCCGGCTATCAGGGCCCCATCATGGTGGCCGCGTACTCGTACATGGCGCTCGTGCCCATCATACAGCCGCCGGTCATCAGGGCCATCACCACTAAAAAGGAACGCCTCATCCAGATGCCCTACCATCCCAAGGATGTTTCGGGGACGCTGCGCATCCTCTTCCCCATTTTCGTCACCCTCGTCGCGGGCACTGTCGCGCCCGCCTCCGCAGAACTGATCGGCTTTTTGATGTTCGGTAACCTGATCCGCGAGTGCGGCGTGCTCGGCGGCCTCTCGGCCACGGCGCAGAAGGAACTCGCCAACCTCATTACGCTGATGCTCGGCCTGTCCGTCGCCTTCAAGATGCAGGCGGAGATGTTCGTCAACATCGAAACCCTCGCCATCATCGGATTGGGCCTGTTCGCCTTCGTGTTCGACACCGTGGGCGGCGTGCTCTTCGCGAAGTTCCTCAACCTCTTTGTCAAGGAGAAGGTCAACCCCATGATCGGCGCGGCGGGCATTTCGGCCTTCCCGATGGCCTCGCGCGTGGTGCACAAGATGGGCCGCAAGGAAGATCCCAACAACTTCCTTCTCATGCACGCGGCCGGCGCGAACGTATCCGGCCAGATCGCCTCGGTCATCGCGGGCGGCCTGATCATCGCGCTCATTCAGCCTTTGCTGGGATAAGGAGGAAAGCATATGTTTCTCGTTACGCTCGCCCAGATCGCCCTCAAGTGGCAGCCCGAATCGCTTGCGGAGTCTCTTAAAATCCTTGCCTTCGGGATGCTTGGCATCTTCCTCGTGATCTGCGTTATCTGGATTTTCGTGGCGCTACTTAACCGTCTGACGAAACAAAAAAAAGAATCCTGAACCGAAAACGCCGACACCCGGGCGAACGCCCGGGTTTTTCATTTTTACCATCGGAGGAAACAAGCTTGACCGCATTCGATTCCCGCATGGGCGCCGTCTATCCCGTGCAGCTCGATAGCTCCCTGTTCAACGAGCGCGGCGCGCTCACGATCTCCGCTTACCAGAAGATCCTCTCGGCCGTCGCGGAGCGCGACCTCGCGTACACCGGCATCGACGTGCCGTCTATTATTGCAAACCTCGGCGTATCCTGGGTGCTGCTCTCATTAAGCCTCGATATCCACGCGGCCGTTCGCCGCGACGGCGAGCTTGCCGCCCGCACGTGGCATACCTCGAAGGCGGGCTTTATCTACCGCAGGGAGATCGCGCTGGAGGACGGACGGGGAGAGCGCGCCGTGAACGCCGCGATGTTCTTTTCCCTGCTCGATATCAAAACGCGCAGGCTCTGCATGGACCCGGCTATTCACGCGCGGTTCTGTTTGCCGCAGGGGGAGGAACTGCTTGGAGCCGCGAGCCGCGTTTCGACCAGGGGGCTGGATTTCGCGCCCGTGGAAGGGCGCAGCGTCCGCCCGAGCTGGATCGATTACCTCGGCCATGTGAACAACGCGCGCTACGGGGAGCTCGCCTACGACGCGCTGACGGATGGCGAGCGCGCCTCTTTTGAGAAACTTTCCCGCCTTGAGCTTTACTTCACGCGCGAGCTCCTGCCGGGGGACGCGGTCACGATGGAACGCGTCCGGGACGGCGAGGCCATCGTCGTGCGCGCGACGATCCCGCCCGAGGGCACGCAGTCATTTGTGGTGAAGATGGAGTTTGACGCAATAGAGAAGAGTTGACGACGACATACAATTCAAGCGCTCTCCGCTTTACGGCGGGAGGGCATTTTTGGCGCATTATGGTGGGGCAGCAATTTGCCGCCCGCGTGGATGCGATCGGCCAAGCGTGGGCGGATGGTATCCGCCCTTACAAAAGAAAAGGGCCGATATAGAATCGGCCCTCGCGCATTCCGCCCGCGGCGGCGTTTTTTGATTGTCAGTGTTTAATTATCAATTGCCC
>DATMYG010000216.1:0-3429 GCA_035561055.1 Clostridia bacterium
TCCGCCGCCGCCGCGCGAAGATATCGCTTGGCCTCCTCCACCGTGGGCTCCGCCAGCACCGGGGCGGCAAGGCCGCACGCGTCCTCGCAGAGCACGCCGTCGGGCTCCCCCAGCGCGTCCCGGCCGACGCTGCCGCCGGACGGGTCCGGGGTTTTCGCCGTAATGCCGCATAGTTCGAGCGCTTTGGTGTTGAGGCAAACGACGTGGTAGCACGCGCGCGTGAATACAATTGGGATATCCCGGCTGATTTCGTCCAGTTCCCACCGCTTGGGGAAACCCGCGTCGTCCGACCAGTGATCGTTGTTCCAGCCCGCGCCCTCGAGGCGGGGGAGGCCGGGGCTCTTCGCGAGGAAATCGCGGCCGATCTTCAAAAGCTCCGCCTTGCTCCGCGCCGGGGCGAGCCGGGCGATAGACAGGCTCTGCCCGTAATACAAAAAATGCATGTGCGTGTCGATGAAGCCGGGCAGCGTCAGCCTTCCGCCGAGATCGACAAGCTCTGTGTGTTCCGTTTTAAGCCGGAGCGCATCGCCATCCGCGCCGACGAAGGCAATTCTGCCTTTCTCGACGCATATGGCCTGGGCCTCCCGCCCGTCCATGGTTTTCACGGTGCCGTTGTAGAAGATGACGTCCATTGATTCCTCCGCGTTCCTTATTTATTACGTGCAAAAACGGACCGCGCCGTGCGGTCCGCTTATCTTGCCTGATTATTCCCCGAGCTTGTCGAGCACGCCGCGGTAGCCCGCGGCGCCGTAGACGAGGCAGCGGTTCACGCGGGAGATGGTCGCGGTGGACGCGCCGGTTCTCTCCGCGATGACGGTGTAGGTTTCGCCCTTGCGAAGAAGCCTCGCCACGGCGAAGCGCTGGCTCATCGCCTGCAACTCGCTGATCGTGCAGAGGTCCTCGAAGAAACGGTAACAATCCTCCTCGGTTTCGAGGCTTAGGACGGCTTTGAACAGCGCATCCATATCCTCGTCATGCAGCTTGCTCTCGTACATGCGCGCGCCTCCCGATGTTCCCTATTGCCATCATGGTACC
Source organism: Clostridia bacterium (assembly GCA_035561055.1). Taxonomy (GTDB): domain Bacteria; phylum Bacillota; class Clostridia; order Christensenellales; family CAG-138; genus Phil1. Next base: position 1,036 of record DATMYG010000216.1, read on the forward strand.
GCATTAAAGCCCCGCGGTCAAGAAGGCACGCGTGCGCGCGTTTTGCGGGGCGTCGAGCACGTCCGCGGCGGAGCCCTGCTCCACGATCTCGCCATCCTCGATGAAAATCACGCGGTCGGCCACCATGCGCGCGAAGTTCATCTGGTGGGAGACGACGATCATCGTCATCCCGTCCGCCGCGAGCGCGCGGATGATGTCCAGCACGCCGCGCGTGCTCTCGGGGTCGAGGGCGCTGGTGGGCTCGTCGAAAAAGAGCATCTTTGGCTCCATCGCGAGCGCGCGGGCGATGCACACGCGCTGCTTCTCCCCGCCGGAGAGCTGGTAGGGGTAGCTGTCCCCCCGGTCCGCGAGGCCGACCCTGGCGAGCAGTTCCCGCGCCTTTTGTTCCGCCGCCTCGCGCGGCGCCTTTTTCACATGGATGGGCGCGTCGGTCAGGTTTTCCATTACGCTCATGTGCGGGAAAAGCTCGAAGCTCTGGAACACCATACCAAAGCGCAGCGTGCATTCGCGAAGCGCCGTGCGCGGGGCGTACTTCGCACCCTGCGGGGTATCCTCGGCGGCGCATTGGCCAAGGTAGCAAAGGCTTCCGCCCTCCGCGCGCTCCAATAGCGCCGCAACGCGCAGCAGCGTGGATTTGCCCGAGCCGGACGGGCCGATCACGGCGACGACCTCGCCTTCGGAGAGCGAGAGGGACATGCCTTTTAAAACCTCCCGCTCGCCGAAGCGCTTGACGATGTTTTCCATACGAAGGATCTCACCCATGCCGTCACCTGTAATACGCGAGGCGTTTCTCGAAACGCCCCATGAGATAGGCGACCGCCGCGTTGAACACGTAGTAGAACACCGCGGCGGCGGCCAGGGGAATCATGCTTTTCTCGGCGCTCGCGATCTGCCTGGCGTAGGTGAACATCTCCATTACGCCAATGGCGAAGGCGAGCGAGGTATCCTTGATGAGCGTGATGGCCTCGTTGGTCATGGGCGGCAGAATCCGCTTGACTACCTGCGGCATCACCACGCGCAGGAACGCCTGCGACCTCGTATAACCCAGCACCTGCGCCGCCTCGCGCTGGCCGACGGGAATGCTCTCGATGCCCGCGCGGTAGATTTCCGCGAAATAGGCCGCGTAGTTGAGCACGAAAGCGATGATCACGGCGTATATCTTATACGCGGCGCTGATCTGGATGCGCAACAGGTACCACGGCCCGAAATAGACCACGAGGATCTGCAGCATCAGCGGCGTTCCGCGCATGAAGGAGATGTACGCGGCGCTGGGCAGGCGGATCAGGCGCCTTTTGCTGATGCGCGCAAAGGCAAGCGGCAGCGCGAGGGGAATCGCGAAGACCATCGTCAGCACGTAAATCAGCACGCTTGTGAGCATCCCGCCGCCGAGCTGGGCGAGCACGGTGTCAAAGGTCATGACGCGTTACTTCCCGAGGATGCACACGTCGTAGCCGAACCATTCGATGGAGATTTCGGCGAAGGTGCCGTCCTCGACCATCTTCATGAGCTCGGCCTGCACTTCGTCACGAAGCTCCGTGTTGCCAAGAAGGAAGCCGATGCCGTACTGCTCGGCGACGAGCGCCTGGTCGAGTATTTTGAAGGAATCCTCGCGGCCAGTCATCTGGTAGCGCGCGACGCCGATGTCCATGGCGATGGCGCCCACCGCGCCGGAGTCGAGCTCCATGAAGGCGGTGTTGTAGTCCCCAACCTTCTCAAGCTTCGCGAAGGAGGCGAGAAGTTCGGCGTTCTCCTCCGCCTCAAGAGCGGTCTGGGCGGAGCTGTCGCTCTGCACGGCGACGATCTTGCCCGCAAGGCCCGCGAAGTCCGTGATGCCGCTGTCCGCCTTGACGATGAAGACCTGCGAATTGTCCATATACGCGTCCGTCCAGGTGTATAGATCCTCGCGGTCGTTGATGGTGAAGCCGTTCCAGATGCAATCGATCGTGCCGGACTCAAGCTCCATGTCCTTCGAGTCCCAGTTGATGGGTACGAGCTCGAGTTCCCAGCCGAGCCGCTCGCACAGGGCCTTGGCCATGTCGATGTCGAAGCCGGTGTATTCGCCGTCCTCGCCCATGTAGCCGTAGGGCGGGAACTCCGCGTCGAAGCCGAGCGTGAGCGTGCGCTTTTCCGAGGCCGGTTTGGCGCAGCCGCCCGTAAGGCAGAGGCTGAGCGCGAACACGAGCGTGAGGGCGATGGCCGTGATCTTCCTGAGTGTCATGTGCATATCCTCGCTTTCATATATATCCTGTTGATCGCCGGGGCGGTAAAATCCGTATCCTCCCGACGCTTTGATATGTTATCACGTTATTGTGCTAAAGTAAAGAAGTAAAATAATATATTTTTAAAACGAGAGGGTCATATCCCAGGCCTGCTTCCTTAATGCTTCCTTTTCAT
>DATMYG010000217.1:0-7168 GCA_035561055.1 Clostridia bacterium
CATCTACCTGACGGCCTACTACGACTGCGACGTCATCGCCGAGCGCATCGTATACCTCAACGAAAACGCGGGCCCCGTCGTTGTGCGCCGCGCGATGAGCGCCCAGCTCGACCTGCCCGCCACGGGGTATACGCTCTCCACATTCACGGGCGCGTGGGCGGCGGAGCGGCACAAAACCGCGCACACGCTTTGCCCGGGCGTATTCGTCAACGACTCCAAGCTCGGCGCGAGTTCGGCGAAGGCGAATCCCTTCGTCATGCTCTCGGAGCCGGACGCTTCGGAGGAACACGGCAGGGTCTACGGCTTCAACCTCGTCTACAGCGGCAACCACGCGGAAATCTTCGAGGAATCCTTCTTCCCGCACACGCGCTGCCTCATCGGCATCAACCCATCCGGCTTCGCGTGGACGCTGGGTGCGAACGAGTCGTTCGAAACGCCCGAGGCGATTTTGAGCTTCTCCGCGGAGGGTTTCGGCGCGCTTTCGCGCAATTTCCACCGCTTTATCCGACTGTTCATCGTGCGCGGCGCGTGGCGGGACCGGGAACGCCCCGTCCTCGTCAACAACTGGGAAGGCACGTGGATGGATTTCGACGAAAAAAAGCTCCTCGCCATCGCCAAAATCGGCGCGGAGGCGGGCGCGGAGCTGTTCGTCATGGACGACGGCTGGTTCGGCGCGCGGGACGACGACCGCAGGGCCTTGGGGGATTGGTTCGTCAACACGAAAAAGCTCCCGCACGGGCTCGACGGCCTGCAGAAAAAGCTTGCCGCGCTGGGGCTTCAGTTCGGCGTGTGGGTGGAGCCGGAGATGGTCAATGAGGACAGCGACCTGTTCCGCATGCATCCGGACTGGGCCGTCCGCACGCCCTTGAGGGAGCCCGCGCTGAGCAGGAACCAGCTTCTTCTCGACCTCACGCGCGAGGAGGTGTGCAATTATATCGTCAATTCCATGACGCGCATCTTTTCCAGCGCGGAGACCGCCTACGTCAAGTGGGATTACAACCGCAATTTTTCGGATGAATATACGCCCTCGCTCCCGCCGGAGAAGCAGGGCGAGTTCGCGCACCGCTATATGCTGGGCCTGTACCGGGTTCTCTCCATCCTCGTCGCGCGCTTCCCAAATATTCTTTTCGAGTCTTGCGCGAGCGGAGGCAACCGCTTCGACCTCGGCATGCTCTGCTACATGCCGCAGATCTGGACCAGCGACAATACCGACGCCTTCTGCCGCATCGATATCCAGGAGGGCACGAGCTACGGCTACCCGCCCTCTACGATGGGGGCGCACGTCGCCTCCTCGCCGAGCCAGAGCACGCTCCGGCGCACGCAGATCGAAACCCGCTTCAATGTGGCGGCGTTCGGACTTCTGGGGTATGAAATGGATCTCACGGAGATGACGAGCTTCGAGCGCAAATGCATGAAGGCGCAGATCGAATGGTACAAGGCGCACAGGAAGGTGCTGCAATTCGGCGATTTTTACAGGTTGCCCATGCCGGGCGCGGGAGGGAGGCACGCGTGGATGTGCGTGTCGCAGGATAAGCGCGAGGCCGTGGCGCTCTTTTTCCAGCAGACCGCGATGCCGGCCCGCACGAGGGATATACTGCCCCTTCGCGGCCTCGACGACGGGTTAAACTACGAGATTACCGGGCGGGAACAGTATATCGCGGTGAGCGCGTTCGGCAGCCTCGTCAAGCACGCGCTGCCCGTCAAGATCAACGGCGAGGGCGCGGTGATGGCCATGCTCTCCTCGCGCTACCTCTTCCCGATGACGGGGGAGCGCTATGCGGCGGGCGGGGACCTGTTGAACCGCGCGGGGCTGAACCTCAAGCAGCAGTTCGGCGGCACGGGGTATAACGAGGAGATCCGCGTGCTGGGCGACTACGGCTCGAGAACCTACGAAATTAAGGCGGCGGCCGGACCCTCAGCCGGCGAGCAGAAGTAACGCCTGCTCCAGCGCGTCGAGCGCCTTCGCGCGCCCGGTGAGCTGCAGCTTTGTCACGTCGCACAGCGCCTTGGCGCAGCGCGCGAGCGGCTCCGTACGCTCCGCCTTCATAAGCCGTGCCGCCTCGTACACGCGGTACGCATAGCCGCGGTTTACGCCGAGGTTTTCGACGATGAAGTCCTTGCTTTTTTTCTTCTCAACGAATCTTCGCGCCTGCAATATGAGCCGCGCCTTCTCGCCGATACGCTTGGCGATTTCCATGGGCTCTTCCCCGTCGTAAATAAGGCCGCGCAGCGCGGCAAAGCCGTCCCGGATCCTGCCCGAAAGAACGTCGTCGAGCACCGAGAACACCACGAACTCAAGGTCGCGCGTGACGACCTTCGAGATGATTTGCCTTGTGATCGCGTTGCCGTCGCCCGCGTAGGCGGCGGCTTTCTGAAATTCGTTGTTGAGCCTCGCGCAGTCTGTCCCCGCGATGGTAACGAAAAAATCCGCGTCCCGCTCCGCAAGCGATACCCCCGCGGAGTCCGCACGCTGGCGCAGCCAGCGGGAAGCGTCGCTTTCGTTGAGCGGTGCGAAATACACGGCGCGCCCGAGCGCGTCGAACGCCTTTACGATCAGGAGCTTGCCGTCCGCCTTCCCACGGCAGAAAAACACGAGCGCGGTCTGCCGGGGCACCCTGTCGAGATAGGCCCGAAGCTCCTCGGCGTCCCCCTCCTTAGGGAGCGCGCGCACGACCACCACGCGCATCTCCGATAGGAAGGGCAGCGTTTCGCACGCGGCCACGATCTCGGGGGCGCCCGCGGACGCGATGCTATCCACGTTCATCTCCCGCACGCCCGGCTCTACCTTCGCAAGAAGCTGCGCGAGCGCGCTGTCCTTGACGAATTCCTCCTCGCCGTGGAGAAGGTATGCGCCCGAGACCGTATTCTCTTTGATCGCCCTGAAAAAATCCCTGTATTCCATAGCTCGATTATAGCGAATCCGCATCGGCTCGGCAAGCGTCACAGGAGCAGGAGCGAAAGCGTGCTCAGGGCGACGAGCGAGGAGGCGATCGCGTATTTCTTTCCGCTTTTAAGCAGGCAGTATTTCGAAAGGAAAACGAGCGCCGCAAGGAACAGCGCGCACGCGAGCGCGGAGGGCTTCTCGAAGCGCAGCACGCTGTATGGAATCGAGGCATACGCTTTGGACAGGTAATCCGCCGCGCCCGCAAGAAGGCGTACCGCGAAAGCGAGCGCTGCGCCCAGCGGGTGAAAGAGGCAATCTGCGATCAGCGCCGCAATGGCGAGCGGCAGTGAGAGCGTGACCAGCGGCACGACAACGAGGTTGGCGATCAGGGAATACAGCGGCAGCCGCCCGAAGATCGCGAGCGTGAAGGGCAGCGTCGCGAGCGTGGCTGACAGCGTCAGCGCGGCGTCGGCCGCGAGGGGGGAAGGGAGCTTTGTCAGGCGCGCGCGGAGGGGCTGATACAGCATCAATATTCCCGCGGTCGCGGCGAAGGAAAGCTGGAACCCCGCCGAGAACAGCGAGAAGGGCAGCGGCAGCACGATAAGGGCGAAGGCGAGCGCGAGCGAGGAGAGCGGATCGTTCTTCCTTTTGAGCACAGGCGCGGCGAGCATGCACAGCGACATCGTGCATGCGCGCACGAGCGAGGCGGGAAAGGCTGTGAGCAGGCAGTAAACGAGCAGGAACGCGGCCACGACAAGGAAACGCAGCCCCGGCCTGCGCTTGGGGATGACGAGGGCGATGAGCGCCGCCAGTATGCTCGCGTTGAGACCGGAAAGCGCGAGGATGTGCGAAACGCCCGCGGCGCGGAAGGCTTCGTTGTCAAAATAAGACAGCTTCGAGGTATCCCCCAAAACGATGGCGCGCACGAGGGGCGAGGCTTCGAGGAACAGCGCGTCGCAGCGCGTGTAGATCGCCTCGGCAACCCGCGTTACGCCCTCGGGCAGAACGATGTGCGCGTTCGCGAGCGCGTAGACGGAGCCTTCCGCAAGCGGACCCGTCGCGTCGGCGATGTGCGGCAGCATCCGCGCGAAGCCCAACGCCGCACCCGTGAGAAAAACCGTCATCGCGCGCCGATTCAGTGGAATCGAGGCCGCGAGCATCACAAGAAAAAGGCACATCGCGATCACCGCGTATGTGCCCCGGGTATACCTGCCGAACACGATGCCGCATGCGAGGCCGGTCGCAAGCAGAACCATCGGCCTCTCGTTGAACGCGGGATTTATTTCACGCCCGCGTCCTTCCATGGTTCAGTATGCGGCCTTCTTAACCGCGATGCATTCGCATTCCACAAGACCGCCGCCGGGAAGCGCCGCAACCTGCACGCACGAACGGGCGGGATAGTCCGGACCGAAGAATTCCTTATAAATGGCGTTGACCTTAGAAAAATCCGCGAGGTCGACGACGAAAACCGTGGCTTTAACCACATCCTGCAGCGAAGCGCCCGAGGCCTCGAGCACGTTCTTCACGTTGGTGAATGCCCGCTTTGCCTGTGCCTCGACGCCCTCCGCGAGCTTGCCCGTGGCGGGATCGGAGCCGAGCATGCCCGAGGTAAATATGAGTTCCCCGGAAACGATCGCGTGGCTGTAAGGCCCGACCGCGGCGGGCGCTTTTTCTGAATTTATAATCTTTTTCATGCTTTTTCTCCTTTGGTCTATCGATTGGATCGTTTAGATACTAACATTTTGCTTCTGAAGTGTCAAGGCGATGTCGCGGTTCCAGAGGATGTACGCGTTTTCGCCGGTGTCGAAGTAGTAACCCTTGCGCTCTCCGGCTTTCTCGAAGTCGAGCGAACGGTAGAGGGATTGGGCGACGAAGTTGCGTTCGCGCACCTCGAGCGTCATCTCGCGCGCGCCGTAGAGCCGCGCCGCACGCATCATGCACAGCATCATGCGCCGTCCGAGACCCTGCCCCCTGTACTCCAAGGCGACCGCGACGTTTGTGATGTGCGCCTCGTCCAGCACAACCCACATGCCCGCGTAGGCGATGACGAGCCCCTCGCGCTCGCACACGAGGTAGTGCGCGGCGGCGTTCTTCAGTTCGTCCGCGATGGCGTTTCGCGACCAGGGCGTGCGGAAACACAGCTTTTCCAGCGCGGCGATGCGGTCCACGTCGCCCTCGCGCATCGGGCGGATAATGTCGCGGTTCATGGCTTCTCCTTATACAGGCGTTCCGCCTGGGAAGGGCGCAGGTACATGGGGCGCGCCTCCGTTTCGCCGCGCCCCGCGCGCAGCGCGACGTTCGCGGGCAGGACGAGCATGTCCGCCGTGAGCAGGGAAAGCTCTTCTTTCGCGAAGCGCGCTTTCGGGAGCGCCGCAAGGATCATATCCCTGTAAATCAAAGCCCCGTCGCCCGTAAAAACTGCGTCCTCAGGCACGAGCGGGAGTAGTTCCGCGAGCGTCAGCGCCGATGGCGGCAGCAGTTCCTGTGCGCCGCGATAGACTGCCGCATAGGCGTTGCCGTGCCGCGCGTCGATGACGGCGCAAACGGCCTCGCTCTCTGAAACCGCGCGCGCGAGCGCTTCGAGTGCACCGATGCCCGCGACAGGCTTGCCCGCGGCCATGGCGAAAGCGTTTGCGATACATACGCCGATGCGGACCCCTGTGAAGGAGCCGGGACCTATGTCCGCGGCGAAACCGTCGAGTTCGCCGAAGGAGAACGGCGCATTTTCGTCAAAGAGGGAATCGACGAGCGGCAGTATGGTTTCGGAATGCGTGAGGCCGTCGTCGGATACGGCCAGCCGAACGGATGCTCCGTTCTCGATGAGCGCGGCGCTCGCCGCGCGGCCTGAGGTTGAAAGGGCGAGTATCTTCATCGGATCGCCTCCAATAGAGCTTCGTGCCGCGCGCCGCGCGCTGCGAGTTCGATGGTGCGCGGCGCGTCTCCATCGCCTGCGATGCGAATGTCAAGCCGCTCGGCGGGCAGCGCCTCAGGGACATTCTCGCACCATTCCATGACGACGACGCCGCCGCGTGCGAGGTAATCGTCGAAGCCGATGTCATAGAGTTCCTGCGCGCAGGCGAGGCGGTACGCGTCGAAGTGGACGAACGGGAGCCGCCCCTCGTACTCGCGGGCGATGGTGAACGTGGGGCTTACGACGCCCCGGATGCCCAGCCCCCCAGCGATAGCGCGCGCAAGCGTAGTTTTACCCGCACCCAGATCGCCGTAGAGCGCGATGAACGCGCCGTCGAACAGCGCCTGTGCGAGCCTTAGGCCGAGCGCCGCGGTGTCCGCTTCCCTTTGGTTTTCCAGCCGCAGCGTTTTCATCAGTCGAACATCCCCGAATCCATGCATTCCCGCCTGAAATCGATGAGCCTGTCCTCGGCGATGGCGCGCCTCACGCCCTCCATCAGCCTTTGGGAAAAGCGGATATTGTGCGCGGTGATGAGCTGCGCCGCGAGGATTTCCTTGCACTTGACGAGGTGGCGGATGTACGCGCGCGTGAAGCCAGATTGGCAGGCGTAGCAGTCGCATCCTTCCTCGATGGGCGCAAAGTCGCGCTCAAAGGCCGCGTTGCGCAGCATCCTTTTGCCAAACGAGGTCAGCGCGAGGCCATTCCTTGCGATGCGCGTCTGCAAGACGCAGTCGAACATATCGACGCCGCGGATCGCGCCCTCGACGAGGCAGTCAGGGCTGCCCACGCCCATCAGGTAGCGCGGCTTCTCTTTTGGCATATAAGGCATCATTTCCTCGAGCATCTCGTACATGAGGGGCTTGGGCTCGCCGACGGACAACCCGCCGATGCCGTAGCCGGGGAAGTCCATGTCGGTGAGAACCTTCGCGCTCTCTATTCGAAGATCGCGGTACGTCCCGCCCTGCACGATGCCGAAGAGCGCCTGATCCTCGCGCGCATGCGCTTCTTTGCAGCGCATGGCCCAGCGGTGGGTGCGGTTCATCGCGGCGCGGGCGTAGCTTTCCTCGCTCGGCCACGGCGCGCACTCGTCGAAGGCCATGGCGATGTCCGCGCCGAGGGCCTGTTCGATTTCCATCACGCTCTCGGGCATGAAGAAGTGCTTTTTCCCGTCGAGCAGCGAGCGGAACTCGACCCCGTCCTCGCGTATCTTGTTGGCTACGGCTAAGCTGAACACCTGGAAGCCGCCGCTGTCCGTCAAGATGGGCTTATCCCAGCGCATGAACGCGTGCAGACCTCCCGCCTCGCGCACGAGCGCGTGGCCCGGGCGCTCGAAGAGGTGGTAGGTGTTGGCAAGGCAGATCTGCGTGCCCGTC
>DATMYG010000218.1:0-15371 GCA_035561055.1 Clostridia bacterium
ATGGGAAGGTCGCTGTATTCCTCCGCGTGCACCATCACGTGCGGCGCATATTTCCTCGAGGACTGCGCGCTTTTTGCCGCGGGGTAACCCACCGTCAGCATAATTGCAGGCACGACGCCGTGCGGCAGGGAGATCAGCTCCGTCATCTGCAGCGGCATATCGACGATGTTACCGTTGTAGCAGCTGCGAAGCCCCATCGTCTCGGCCGCAAGCGCCATGCTCTGGGCCGCGATCGTCGCGTCCACGACGCCCATCCACAGGGTCGCGAGGGAATCCTCCGTGGGGCAGGGCGCATCCTCGTATTCCGCGATGCGGCGCATGCGCCTGTGGTCCACGCAGAACACGAAATTTGCCGGCGCTTTGGCGATAAAATCCTGGTTCCGGCTGAGCTCTGCGAGGCGCTTTTTCTTTGTTTCGCCCGTTACGACGACGACGCTCACCCGCTGGAAGCCCCCCGATGAGGCGGACGTGCAGGCGGCTTCCAAGAGCCGCTCCATGACCTCGTCCGGAATGGGGTCGGGCCGGAAGTTGCGGCAGGTGGCGCGTTTTTTTAAGACGGCAAAGAGATCGCGCGCGGCGGCGCTGGATTCCATAGTGCGCTCCTTTTCCGGAACAGGCGGCGTTAGCGCCTTTTCCATGCGTCGATGTTGTCGATGACGCCCAGCGCGTTCGTATAGCCCTGCAACACGGCATTTTCCAGAAAGTTCACGCCGTTTTGCAGCGGCTCGATCACCGTCACAGGGCAGCGGAGCTTTTTGAGGTTCTCCCGCACGGCCCCGACGGCGTTGTGCATGCCCGTGCAGCCGAGCGTCAGCGCGCCCACGCGGTCCTTTTCGTACATATCCACGCACGCCTCTGTGATCCTCTGGGCGAGAAGGGCAAGGTTCGCGTCCATGCTCAGCACGCCGAAATTTACGGCGCGTATAGAGGCGACGCGCTCCGAAAAGCCGCTCTGCCGCGCCTTGCGCTGCTCGCTCAATATCCCCGCCGCGTCGGTGGTGATGACGCCCACGCGGTCCGCTAGGCTCATTGCGATCAGGATCGCGGGCTGGTATCCTCCGAACACGGGAATGCGCACCAACTCGCGCGCGGCGTACACGCCCGGATCGTCGAAACAGTTGACGAACGCGCCGTCCGCCCCCTCCTCTTGGGCCCTGACGACGCAGTCGATGACCTCCGCGCCGTTGACCATACCGTGCAGGTCGCACTCGACGCTGGGGAAGCCGTATGCGACGCCGTCGGACTCAAGCCGCGTATCCGCGCGCAGCGTCCGCCTCAGGTACGGTAAATATTCTTCCCGGCGCTCTTTTTCGCGGGGAACCGCGCTGATGATACGAAGTCTCATTTCTTACTCGCAATAGGGCAGATAATCCACGTCGTGCCCGAAGCTCCTGGGCCCGAACACCTCGAGGCCGCGCGGGGTCGTCCATTCCCTGGCCGCGGGCAGCACCACGATCGACACCGGACAGCCAACCCTCGCGAACGGGTTGAGCTGGGGCATCTTTTCCTCGTTGTTGATGACGCAGATCAAATCGGGAACGGTCACGAAGTAAACGCCGTTGCGCCACATGATGATGTTCTCGTTCTGGTACCAGATGCGGTAGAGGTCCTCATCGGACTTGATCTCCATCGTCCCGAACGTGTAGCCTCCCTCGGTGTACCACTCGTTGCTTACGACCACGCCATCCGCCACGAACTTGCCGCCCGCCACATCGGCCACGGCTTTCGCATAGCACGCGCCCTGCTCCTTGGCGAGGCGGAAGGCCTTGCCCACGCGCTCCGCGTAGGAGATGGCGCCGAGGATCAGCGCGTCTTTGAGCATGGACGCGGGGTGCACATGGTCGCACACGGCCATGGTATTCTGGCTGGCGACCGCGAGCGCGCGCACGAGGTCCTCGGCACGCTCGTCGTCGTGCACGTGGGTGACGATCATGCTCTCGCCGAACTTGTTGCACAGCGACATGGGGCAGATCGGCACGCCCTTGAGGCAATAGGTCGAATGCTGCAGCGCGGGCACGGAGCGCCCGGCGGGGTCCGCGTCGAGTATCGCCTTGCCGGCCATCGCCCCGGCAAAGAACGCGGAAGCCGTGTTGCCGCCGCCCAGCTCCGTGGAAACGACGGCCTTCATGGGCCTATCTAGGAATTTTTCTATGTTTTCGATGCTCATGATGTGGTATTGCATCTCGTACTGCGGCAGGCGCGCGTATTTTTTGATTTCCTCCTCGGTAAGCGGAGAGATCGCGCCGCAGGAGTACGGCGTGCCGACAATATCCTCAGGCGCGAGCTCTTCGATGGGGACGAGGTTGAATTCTTTTCCCTGAGCGAGCGCGTACTCGATCTTCTTGATGCCGTTCTCGAGGCTTCCGCCGCCGCCGGTGCCGAGTATGGTCGCGCCGACGAGGATGTCGATGAGTTCCTGGTGGTTGAGCTTACGCATATTCAGTTCCTCCGTTTAATGTAGGTTCGTTGTTTCTATCATCAGCGCGCCGAGCAGCGCGGGCAGGATGACCCGCGGCACGAACGCGCGCTTTCCGGAATGCCGGGAGACGATCTCCCCGAGAGCGCGCGTGAAGCCCATGCAGTCCGTCAGGATCAAATCCACGCGCTCGTCCCGGAATTGCTCCGCGGTTTTTGCGAGCTCCTCCGCGCTGCCGTAGGGGGAGGAAGCCCGTATGATGGGGTTGAACTCCGCGTACTGCCTGAGGGAATCCGCAATCTGCTCCGGCTCGGGCACAATGGCGCCGAGGCGCCTGACGCCGAGCGCGCCGAGCAGCGCCGGAATCACGCGTTCCGGCACAAGCACGGTCATATCCGTTTCCGGCGGCACGAAATGGCCGGTGCAAAGGATCAGCGCCGCGCCGAAGCCGCTTTGGGAAAGCTCCAGGATGCGCTCGTTGACAAGACGGATCGCCTGCGCCTCGGCGATGCGCACCTCGCTCCCGTCGGCGATGTTGCTGACGATGAAGGGTTCGCCGCCGCGCGGCCAGACGTCCCGCTCGATATCGCTCAGGGTCATATTGTCCAATATGCCGCGTATCTCCAGCTCAACGCCTGGCAAAGCACGAAAGAGGTCCTCGTATTTGTCCTCACGGCTTTGCCCCATGCAGATGACTGCCGCTTTCATACCCTCAGTCCTCCTTGCGCTCGTAATGGATGCAGGATACGTAATGTTCGCCGTCCACGTAGATGGGGTGGGGCTGCCAGCGCGCGCACTCCTCGCACGCCTCCTGGCAGCGCGTGTGGAACGAGCAGCCCGAGGGAGGGTTGATGGGACTCGGGATCGTGCCCTCGAGAGTCGCGAGGTTCTCGATGCCCATCTTCTCGAGCTTGGGGATCGAGTTGAACAGCGCCTTTGTGTACGGGTGCTTCGGGTCGTTGAAGACTTTTTCCGCGGGGCCGAACTCCGCGATCTTGCCGAGGTACATGACGGCGATCTTGTTCGCCATCTGGTTAACGACGCCGAGATCGTGGCTGATGAGGATGTTGGTGAGTCCGAATTCCTCCTTAAGGTCGCGAAGCAGCTTCAAGATCTGCGCCTGTGAGAAGACGTCGATGGAGCTTGTCGGCTCGTCGAGCACGACGAGCTTAGGGTTGGAGGCGAGAGAGCGCGCGATGGCGATGCGCTGCCTCTGCCCGCCGGAAAACTCGTGCGGGTACTTGAACGCGTCGTCCTTGGAAAGCCCTACCATTTCCAGCAGCTCGCCCACGCGCGCGAGCCTCTCCAATCCGCGCGGGCCGTTGTAGGCGTCGATGGGCTCGGCCACGATGTCCTTGACGAGCCAACGCGGGTTCAATGACCAGTACGGATCCTGGAAGACGATCTGCACGTTCTTCTTGAACGCGTTGCCGTCCTTCGTTTTGGTCTTGAAGACGTTCTTCCCCTCGAACCAGACATCCCCTTCGGTCGGCTCGAACAAGTTCAAAATGGTGTTGACGAGCGTGCTCTTGCCACAGCCGGATTCGCCCACGATGCCGAGCACCTCTCCTTTCCTGATTTCAAAGCTCACGTCGTCCACGGCCTTAAGCTGCTGCTTCTTACCCGAGACGCCCTTTGTGACCTGAAAATACTTCTTTAAATGCTCAACCTTGAGGAGCACCTCGTCCCCCGCGCAGTCCGGCGCGCTCTTGTTGGCAATGCTCGCCGCCTCGACGAGCATTTTGGTGTACGCGTGCTGCGGATGGAGCACGATGTCCGCCGTGATGCCCTGCTCGACGATTTTCCCCTCGTGCAGGATGGCGATCCTGTCACAGAAGGCGGAGACGAGGCTCATGGAGTTAGCGATGAAGAGCACCGTCATGTTGAGCTTCGCCTGCAGCTCTTTCAAAAGCTTCAGGATGCTCGCCTGGATCGTAACGTCGAGGTTGCGCGTGGGCTCGTCCGCGATGAGGAACTCCGCGCCGCAGCAGAGCGCCAGCGCGATGATAATGCGCTGTCTCTGGCCGCCGGAAAGCTGATGCGGGTATTTCGTGAGCGTGTTCTCGGGATCCGCGAGGCGCACGAGGCCCAGCACCTCAATTGCGTAATCAAGGTTCGCCTTGCCCCTGAGGCCGCGGTTCTTCTCGATGACGTCCTTCATCTGCTCGCCCACCGTGAAAACCGGGTTCAGGCAGCTCATCGGGTCCTGAAAGATCATGGCGATCTTTTTGCCGCGCACGCTGTTTTGCATCCGGCGCTCGGATTCCTTTAAAAGGTTCACGCCGTCGAGCAGGATCTCACCCGATTCGATCTGACCGGGCGGGCATTGCAACAGGCGAAGCGCCGTCAGCGCGAGCACGGTCTTACCCTGCCCGCTCTCGCCCACGATGCCGAAAGTCGTGCCCTTCTCGATGCCGATGTGCTCGATGTCGAGCACGGTACGCACGCCTTCGAAGGTCCTGTGGTTGACCTTGAGGTTGTTTACTTCAAAATAAGCCATCGTCGCACCCCCTTACTTCTTGCGCGTCTTGGGGTCGAGTATCTCGCGGATGCCGTCGCCGATGAGGTTGAAGGCGAGCACCGTGATGAAGATCGCAAGGCCCGGGAAGACGGAGTACCACCAGATATCGGGGAAATAGTTCTTTGACACGTTGATCATCAACCCCCACTCCGGCTGCGGCGCCTGCGCGCCGAGGCCCAGGAAGGAGAGCGCCGCCACGGTGAGAATCACGCCGCCCATATCCATGGAAGCCTGCACGATGACGGGCGAAATCGTGTTGGGCACGATGTGCCGCATGATGATCTTCATATGCGGGGTGCCGATGGTCTCCGCCGCCTGGACGAATTTGCGCTCCTTGAGCGAAATCGCCTGTCCGCGCACGAGGCGCGTATACCACGGCCACCACGAAAGGGCGATGGCCATGATGGCGTTGTTGAGGCTGGGCCCGAGCGTGGAGACGAACACGATCGCCAGCAGCAGCGGCGGGAAACTTAAAAACACGTCGGTAACACGCATGATGATCTCGTCCACCGCGCCGCCGAGCGTGCCGGCGATCGCCCCAAGAGGCACGCCGATGATCAGCGAGAGCACGACGGCGATGATCGCGGTCGTCAGCGAAATGCGCGAGCCGTATAGAACGCGGCTGAAGATATCCCGTCCGAGCTCGTCCGTGCCGAAGAGGTGCGAAGCGCTCGGCGCAAGGAACTTTTCGTTCATGTTGACGGCATCGGAGATATGCTCCGGATACGGGATGATGTAGGGCGCGAACAGCGCGATGAGCACGATGAGCAGCAGCACCACCATCGCCGCCGCGGTGAGCCTGTTCTTAAAGAGCAGGAAGAGTGACTCCCGGAAGCTCTTGATCTTGGGACGGAGGGTTTCCTTGAAATTCTTCCATCCGTGTTTCAAATCCATGCGTATCCCTCCTTCCTCAGAGCCGCACGCGCGGGTCCATCGCGATGATGATGTCCGCCAAGAGGTTGAGCACTACGTAGAAGATCGCCGACACAAGCGAAATGCCCACAATCGCCGGGAAGTCGAGCGTGACCACCGACTTGCCCACGTAGCTGCCAAGGCCCGGCCAGCTGAAGATGGTTTCCGTTAAAAACGTATTGACGAGCGTATAGCCCATCGACAGGGCGACGACCGTTGCCGTCGCACCCAGCGAATTCTTGAGCGCGTAGCCCCAGAGCACGCGGCCCTCGTGCACCCCGTAGGAACGGGAGGCGACGATGTAATCCTCGTTGAGGATTTCCAAGAGCGCCGAACGCGTCATGCGCGCGACGAGGCCAATGGGGTACAGCGAAATCGTAATCGCGGGCAGCACAATGTGGGCGAGCGCGTCGAGGAAGAGCGACCATTGGCCCTTAAGGACGCAGTCGACGAGCAGCAGGCCCGTGATGTTGGGGATTTCGTTGAAGATGGACGCCTGGACGCTGATCCTGCCGCCCAGCGGAAGCCAGCCCAGCATCCTGTAGAACACGAGCTGAAGGATGAGGCCCACCCAGAACGTGGGCAGCGACACTGCGCCTATGGAGAAGAAGCGCGATATGTGATCCAGAAGCTTGCCGTTCTTTTTAGCGGAATAGATGCCCAGCGGGATACCGATGATGACCGCGAAGACGAACGCGATGAGCACGAGCTCAAACGTCGCCGGGAAGTAGGTGGCAAGCTCCGTCGTAATCTGCTGTTTGGAATTGAGCGAACGCCCAAGGTCGCCCTGAAGGAGATCCCCGAGATACACGAAGTATTGGACGTAAAGCGGCTTGTCGAGGCCCAGCTCGATGACCGCGGCAGCCTTCTGTTCCGCCGTGGCGCGCGCGCCGACCCATTTGGCCGCCGGATCGGACGGGATCACGCGCGCGATGAAGAACGTGATCGTGATTACGCCGAGCAGCACGATCAGGCCGTTAAAGAAGCGCTTGAGGATATATTTCAACATGGTGCCTTCGTCACCTCCAGACTGTACGCGGGGCGGCGCAACGTGCTTGCGGCCGCCCCGCAATTTGAGGGGAAACCAGAATTAAGCTTTGACTGCCGCGGTTATTTCGCCTTGACGATGTCGAAATACTGCACGGCGGTCGGGTAAGCGGGGCTGCGATCGAAGCCTTCGATGGTCTTGGATACGACTGCGGCCTCGACGCGGTCGTACGGGAAGATCATGTACGCCTGGTCGAGCACTTCCTGCTGCACCTCGATGTAGATCCGCTCGGCCTCGGCGCGGTCCGTCGCGGTGAGCCGATCCGCCTCTTCGATCTTGGCGTCGAGCGCGGGGTCCTTAATGTAGGAAAGGTTGAAGAAGATGCTCTCCTCGGAGTGCACAAGGCTCTGGAACCACGAGATGGGGCTCGCATAATCCGGCCACCAGATCATGATGAACATGTCCTGCCTCTCCTCGGGGTTGGGATTCTTGGCGTACTCCCAGTGGGAATCCCAGTTGCGCTCGCGGATCTCGATGTTGACGCCGATCTGCTTGAGGTAGATCTGCCAGAGCTGCGCGAGGTCACGGTATTCCGCGGTGCCGGACTGGATGGCGAACTCGAGCGTAAGGTTCGTCGTGTCCACGCCGGATTTATCGAGGTATTCCTGCGCCTTTTCGAGGTCGAAGGTATACTGCATCAGATCTTCGCTGTGCGCCCACAGGCCCGGGGGCACCATGCCGCGGGACTGGGCGCCGCGGTTTTCAAGCACGTTTTCCACAACCTCCTGGTACGGGAAGGCATAAGCGAGCGCGCGGCGGAAATCCGCGTTGTCCATGGGCGCCTTCTCGGTGTTAAGGAAGATGATGATGTTGTCGTACGTGCTCTCATAGAGGACGCTGAGGTTTCCCTCCTCCGCGACGGCCTTGAGGTCGGTGCTCGAGAGGCGGTCGGCGATCTGCGCCTCGCCCGACTCAAGGAGCTGGCGGCGCGCGCTGGACTCCATGCTCTTCTTAATAAGCACGTTCTTGTAGGAGCCTTCCTTCCACTCGCGCCAATATCCGTCGTACCCGGTGAGCACGACCTGGTCGCCCGCGGCGAGGCTCTTGACCATATAGGGGCCGGTTCCGCCGTCGTTACCGTCCGGCGAGTTGAACCAGTCGCTGTTCTGATCGCAAGCCGCGTCAGAAATGATGTAGGAGGCATACGCGGCGGAAGCGATGAGGTCGACCGCGGCGGACTGCGTGCAGGTGAAGCGGACGGTGTGCTCGTCCACAACCTCAACGGACGCGAGGGAGGACCAAATGTAGGACGCGCCGAGGCCCATGTTGACCGTGCGCTCGATGGACTTCTTTACGCTTTCGGCCGTAAGCGGGGTGCCGTCGTGGAAGGTGACGTCCTCGCGGAGCTTAAACTCCCATACGGTGCCGTCCTCGTTCTTCGTCCACTCGGTCGCAAGCCAGGGCTCGACCTCGTTGGTCTCGCTGTTGTAGCGCGTGAGCGTCTCATACACGTTCTGCAGAACGTAAATGCCGTTGGAGTTCTCAGCGCTGGGGTCGAGCGTGATGAACGGCTCGGAGCTGATCGCGTGGTACAGCACGCTGGTGTCGCCTGCCCCGGAGCCGCCGCTGCAGCCCGCGAAAGCCAGGGCGAGCATGAGGATGACGATAACCAGACTCAGATACTTCTTCATGTTGTCCTCCCTACAATTTTTAGTTAGCGGTTGTTGTAAAACTGATTTGATGTTATGCTTATCATAAACGTTAAAGTAGGTTGAATGTCAATAGAATTTTCATGCATTTTTCTGTATAATTTGCGATTCCGCACACCGCTGCGAGGGAAGGGAGCGCACCATGGAAGTCAGATCGTGGGATAAAAACCAGAGGTTGTCCATCGGCAGCATGGCGAGGCTTTTCGGCATGAACGCCTCCACCCTGCGCTTCTGGGAGAAGGAGGGGCTGCTCCGCGCGGACCGCAACCGCGGCAACAACTACCGCGATTACGACTATCAATCCTTATTGGATATTTCGGACCTCGTACTGATGAAGAGTATGGGCATGTCCCTCGAGAACATGCGGGAATCCCCGCGCACGAGCCTCGCGGGCATCGGCACGCTGTACGCCGGCCGCGGTAACGCCATCGCGGAGCAGATACGAAGGCTCGAGGAAATCCTGGGCAAAGTGAACGCCACGCGCGAATTGATGCGCGAGTTCAACGAATTATGCAACGCGCGGGAGATCATCCTCTCGGAGCCGGATGTCATGCAAATCATCCCCCACAAAAAACTCGACGACCCCGTGGCCTGGAGGAAGTACTTCACGGGGGAATACCAGTTCGGCACGGTGTTCCTGCCCGACGGCAGCGACGGCCACCGGGAAATCTGGGGCTGGGTGCCTTCCGCACCCGACCCGAACGAGGAGAGCATCTGGAGCTATCAGCCCGGGGAGCGCGCCTTCGCGCTGTGCGCCATGTGGGTCAGCGTCGCGGATAGGCGGAAGAACAACGTCGAGGAACTGCGCGCCTTTTACCGCTCCTTCGGCCGAGAAACGGGAATGATCGTCGCGCGCTACGTCTGCACGGCATTCGAGCACGGCTCGAGAAACGACTACTACAAGGCGTGGATCGAGCTTGCGGACCGCGCGGGGCACGGGCCCAAATGATAGCGTAACCCTGATTTCACGGGGATGAGTCAGCCGGGCGGGAGATAAACTCCCGCCCGGTTTGATGTCGCAAAACCCAGTGATCGCATTTCCGGCGCTGCTCGCACCCGGGACCGTCCGTTTATTCCGCCGGCCTCCGCGCCTTTCCGGCATCCTCTTCCCTGCCGGATTGGGTGATGGCCTGAATCGCTTGGGCGGTCGCCGAAGGCTCGGAGATATGCTGCAGCGAAACGCCCAGTTTATCCAATGTGATGAATTTGAGCAGCGTGTCCATGACGGTGCCGTTCGCGTTCGCGCCGCCCTGGCCGCCTTCCCCCGCGCCCATGTTGACGACGGTCTTTGGCACGATGTCGACCTTGGAGTTCTTGATGGCGTCGGTGAGCTTGTCGGTGACCTCCTGGATCACGCGGAATTCCGCGCCGCCGTAGGCCTTGACCTGCGCGTCGATCGCCTGCGCCCGCGCAAGACCCACGTTGGATTCCTTGGAGGCTTCTGCCTCGCCCTCCAGCCGGATCTTAGAGGCGTTGGCCTTGGCAAGCGCGATGATCTGGTTGGATTCCTGCTCCGCTCTGCTCGCGAGGGCCGCGCCGTTGTTGCCCTCGATTTCGATCTGAATCTTGGATTTTGTGAGAAGGCTCTGCTGTTCCGCAACCGCCTGCGCCTCGCGCAGGGACTTTTCGCTTTCCGCCGCGGACTGCTGCTTCTGGTAGGTCACCTTCTTCTCCTCGGCGATCTGCCGCTCGCGAAGCTGCGTGAGGATGTTTTCAATCTGGGAATCGGTCACCGCGGTCTTCGGCGTGCCGATGAGCACCTCCTCGAGCTGGAGGTTATATTTCTCGAACTTCTCGCGCATCTCGAACACGGCGCGTTCGCGGATGGCGCTGCGCTCCTGAATCAGTTCGATCAGGGTCTTCGTCTGCGCCACATCCTTGAAATATGCGCTGACCAGCGGGTCAAGCGACTGGTTGACGAGCATCCCAATGTCGCCGAACCTCTGGATCACCCACGGGGCCTGCTTGTAGTCAATGTGCATAACGACTGAGAGCGGCAGCGAGGGTTCGAAGGCGTCCTTGGTGATGATGTCGACTTCGGTCAGGTTTTCATCGTATTTATGGTCGCCCGTCTCGGTCTTGTTCCATTTTAATATGATATTCGTGGTCGGCACCAGCACAACCTTGCCCGCGTCGGTGTTGAAGGCGTATTTTCCGGGCATCAGGGGTTTTTCAAGCACGCCCTTGGAACCTACGCCGACGAGTTCGCCGTGCTTGTAGTTCTCACCCGAGGTATCCACGCCCTCCGTGCCAAAGAAGGAGACGACCACGCCCACGTAGCCGATGGGGACGACCGTCTTGGGCCGATACTCCACGGTAGCGAAGAGCCGGTTAATGTAGTACGTGCCGTCCGTCAGTACCTGGATCTGCTTGCCGCGCCGTCCGCCAAGCTCAAGGAATTTTTCGGGATCCTGAAAACTCGCGTGCGCCTCGCCCGCGTTCGGGGCGATGATCTCACCCTGGTCGATGGGCTGCCCGTCGTGCACCGTCACGATGCCCATCATATCGCTGGATTCGTTCCCCCGGCCCATGATCACCACGGGGGCGAAGCCGTTGCGGTCGGCAAGGGTTTTCTGCATGCTGACAAGCTCGGCGTACTCCTGCTTCGAGGTGGTGGCGATGGTCTTGATGTCGTTGGGGGTAATCACGATGAACTGCGCCAGATTGATGGCGTAGGTGCCCTCACGGAGGATTCCCCGCTGCGGTGCGCGCTGGCCGCCGTTCTTTAAAAAGCCGAAAACATCCTGAAAGTTATTGGCCTCCGGAACGATCCGCCCAAGCGTCTGGGAAGGGGAAAGCGGCATTCCGTCGCGCGCGAACAGGTACGCGATCTGACCCTGCGGAATGGTGATCAAGGGGTATTTGTGGATGCGGTACATCAATACCGACCTGAAGTGGATGCCGCCGCGCAGAAGCCCTGGCGCATAGCCCGCCTCCCCGTGCAGCGCAACGATGGAATCCTTGAGCGAGCCCTTAGGGCTCCACCATTTTTCCACCACGGCCGCTTCGTTCGAGTTGATGACCCTGAGCCCGAAAATTTTGAAAATAAGCAGGTAGAGGGATAGGACCGCGCCCACGGCGGTTGCCAGGATGAACAGCGGTGTCATAAAAAACGCTCCTTTTTACAATGATTTATATTTTTAGAACCATTTCTTTTTTTTGAAGTAATAGACCATGCAGCCCGCGATGACGAGCATGACGCCCCATACGATCGCGTAGCCCCAGCGGTAGGAAAGCTCCGGCATATGGACGAAGTTCATGCCATACACGCCCGCGACGAAGGTCAGCGGGATAAAAATGGTGGAGATGATAGTCAGCACCTTCATGACTTCGTTGAGCTTGTAGCTCGTGTTGGATAGATGCAGATCGGCGAGGCCCGAGAGCAGGTCGCGGCAGGTTTCGGTCGCGTCGATCGCCTGCACGATGTGGTTGTAGATATCCCTGAGGTAGGGCTCCGTGGACGGGCGGATCAGCGGCATGGTCTCCCTGCCCAGCAGGGAGGCGACGTCCCGTAGGGGCCAGATGCACCGGCTCACGCGGATGATCTCGCGCTTTAAAAGGCGGATCTCCTGCAGATGCTCCTGCGCGATCTGCTCCATGACCCGGTCCTCGAGCGCGTCGATCTTATCCTTATACGATTCCAGCACGTCGAAATACCCCTCGACCAGGGCGTTGAGCATGTGGTAGAGCAGGTAATCCGCGCCGTTGGCGCGCAATTGCGAACCCTTGATGGCGATGTGGCTGCGGATATCGTCGAACACGTCCCCCTTCGTTTCACCAAAGGTCATTACGTAATCGGAGCCAAGTATGAAGTTCATGTGCTCAATGGTCAGCTCGCCGTCCCTGAAATAGAGCATTTTGGCCACGACGTAGAGAAAACCCGGATACTCCTCGACCTTGGCGCGCTGATTCGGGTTTGAGATGTTCTGTATGACCAACGGGTGGATGTGAAAGGCTTCCCCGAGCGCCGAGAGCGCCGCTTCGTCGCAGCCGCTGTCGACGTTCATCCAGCGCACGCGGTTTTCCGGGACTTTCGTCAGCGCCCTGATCTGCCGCGCGTCCGACAGATCGATCTCAAACGCGCGATAGGCTTCCTCGCCGTACTCGATGATTTCCATCAGGCCGCGCGGCTGATCGCCGCGTACGCCGCCGTCCGGTTCGCGATTCTGCGTAACATCCATGGTTCGCGCCTCTTTTCCGATCGTTCGCTCAAGCCGGTTTACGCCGTTATTATACCACGCGCGGCGAAACGTGGCGATATATTCCGCTCTAGGGCAGGCTGTCGGCGTCCCCCCCGGAAGCATGGCGGAGGGTGTCAACGAACGGGGCGCAAATCGGGCGGCAGACGCGTTCAGGCCAGGCCGATCAGCTGCCGGCCGCTCCTCTCCAGAAGGCGGAGCGCTTCGGGCAGAAGCTCATCCGGAAACGCGTCGAGAAAGCCGTGCGCCTCGAACGAAAGCGCGCCGTCGTAGCCCACGTCCGCAAGCGCGCGCATAAAGGAAAGCCAATCCGTACCGCCGAGATAGGGCAGCGCGTGGCGGTCCTCATGAAGGTCGTTATCGTGCACGTGTAGCGCCGCAAGCCTCTCCCCGCCGAGCGCGCGCACGGCCGCGGCGGGGTCGCGCCCCACGAGGCGGCAGTGACCTACGTCCAGACACGCGGCAAAATGCTCCCCGAATGCATCCACATACTGGGCGTGCTCCCGCGGGTCGCTGCAGACGCCCTCCTCAAACGCGCCCGAGCGCGTGTTTCGGGCAAACAGGTTTTCGACGGCGATGCGGATTTCGTAATCCCGGGCCGCAGGGAGCAGCTTTTCAAAGAACGCCGCATTGCGCTTTAGGCGCGCTTCGCCCCGGCCGTGCATGAGCGGGTGGACGGCGATCGCGCCCGCGCCGAGCAGCCCTGCGAAGGCGACGGCGCGCGTGACATGCGCGGTATGGCTGGCGAGGCCGTCCTCGCCGGGTGCAAGGTCGAAAGGCGCGTGCGCCTGACAGAAGAACATTCCGCGCTCCTCGGCGCAGGCGCGCAATCGCCGCGCGTACGCTTCAAAACCGCTTTTGAACACGGGCGAGGCTGCGTCATAGGAAAGCATGGAATAATCCAGCGCGTCGAAGCCCGCCGCGGCGCACAGGGCGATCGCGCGCTCGTCGCCGAAACGGCGGCTCAGGGATTGCGTTTGGGTAGCTAAGAACATATGCATGTTTCCTCCCATCCATACATAGCACGAACTTCGCCAAAATGGAAGATGCATTGCGAAGGAAACGACCGCACATTTCCCAAAGGACAGCTGGATTTGCACAGCATGGGGTTTTCCTTGGCAGCCGAGAAACGGATTCCCCTGTCGCTGGAATGTGTGCTATAATGATAAATTATAAACCGCATCGCCCTCCCTAAATGGACGGGACGACAAGGAGAAAACCATGAAGCTCACCGAAATCGTCGGCGGAGAGAAGCCTTCTCTTTCCTTTGAGGTATTCCCGCCCAAAAACAACGCAAACTACGAAAGCATCCGTTCGGCCGCGGAGGAGATCGCGTCGCTTTCTCCAAGCTATATGAGCGTGACCTACGGCGCGGGCGGCGGCACCAGCGACGCTACCGTGTCCATCGCCGCCGGCATCCAGAATAAATTCGGCCTGCCCGTGCTCGCCCACCTGAGCTGCATCAACGCGACGCGGGGGGGCGTGCGCGCCCAGCTTGAGGCCATGCGGCGCGGCGGCATCGACAACGTGCTGGCGCTTCGGGGCGACCTTCCGCCGGGCACGACGGCTCAGGAATGCTGGGAATACCGCTATGCGAGCCAGCTTGTAGAGGAGATCCGCTCGTACGGCGGCTTCTGCGTCGGCGGCGCGTGCTATCCCGAAGGACATACGGAATCCCCCTCCCAGCGGTTGGACATCCTCCATTTGAAGCGGAAGGTCGACGCGGGCTGCGACTTTTTAACCTCCCAGATGTTCTTTGACAACAACGTGTTTTACAATTTCCTCTTCAAAATTCGGGACGCGGGCATACAGGTCCCGGTAATCGCCGGCATCATGCCCGTGACCAACGCGTCCCAGATCCAGCGGATCGTCGCCCTCTCCGGGACGGCGCTGCCCCAGCGCTTCCGCTACATACTGGACCGCTTCGGCGGCAATCCGGCGACCATGCGGCAGGCGGGCATCGCCTACGCCACGGAGCAGATCGTGGACCTCTATGCAAACGGCGTCGCGGCCGTGCACGTGTATTCAATGAACAACGCCTTCGTCGCGCGAAAAATACAGGAAAACCTCTCCGAGATTCTGCGATGAGCGGGCGTGTCGCGGCAAAAACGCTCCGCCTCCCCGCGAGGGAGGTGGACATCTCCCTCGAGAGCGCGCTGCGCTACATGGGGCTTGGCTCCGCGAGGCCGGAGGCGGGCGTCGCCCTCGCGCGGGAAGCTATCGCCGCGTTTGGGGAAGCCGCGCGCTACGCGGCGTGTTACGTGTCCGTGCCCGTATCGATCGACGCGGACGAGGTAGGCCTCGGTTTGCTTCGCGTCGCAAGCGCAAGCCTCGCCAGGCATCTTGAGGGGTGCGATACGGTGGTGCTCTTCGCCGCCACGACCGGCATGGAGAGCGAGCGGCAGAGGAAGCGCGCCGCCGTCGCCTCGCCCACGCTGGCTCTGGCCCTGGACGCCGTGGGCACGGCCGCGATCGAGCGCTTCTGCGATATGCTGTGCGGCGTTTTTGCTAAGGACTATCCCGGCCGCGCGCTCCGTCCCCGCTTCAGCCCCGGCTACGGGGATCTTCCGCTCGCCGCACAAAAGCCGCTGCTCGAGCTGCTGGACGCCGGGGATAAAGCGGGCAT
>DATMYG010000219.1:0-2295 GCA_035561055.1 Clostridia bacterium
GTCATGGGCTGTGCCGTCAACGGCCCTGGGGAAGCGCGGGAGGCGGATGTCGGCATTGCCTTCGGCAAGGGCCGTGCCGTACTCTTTGAGCGCGGCGAACAGAGCATATCCGGCGAACTCCCCGGCATCGCCGAGGAATTCATCGCGCGCGTGCGCGCGATGCTGAACGAAGGCAATTGACAATCAGGGTACGCCGCCGCGGGCGAAATTTTGCGGAGCGGATATCTCCGCCCGGGCTGATCAGGATTGACCGCTCCCCCATGGGGAACGCGGGTTGAAGGGAATAAGGAAGGTAGCATGGATCGAACGGACCCCTATGGCCTTGCCGCGTACGGCGCAAGGCTTGAAGGCGCGAAGCTGCACAAGAAACAGAAGCTGCTCGAGGTATGCGTCGTTTCGGAGCGGCTCATCGACGCGCGCGAGGCCGAGCGCATCGAGGCCGCCTTCGCGACGGCCGTGCCGGGCTGCGCGGTGTCTCTTTCGGTTGCGCTCGAGGAGGGCGAACCGCCCATGCTCGACATGCGCGCGTTTTGCGCCATGCTCTCGGGGAGCTGGTGCTTCCTTTCCCCGCTCATGGGCGTGTGCCTGAAGAACGCCGTGTGGGAAATGGAAGCGGGCGGCGCGCTCGCGCACATCCCGGAGAAACTCTATCACACGGCGCAAACCTGCAACGGCGCGGACAGGCTCGCGGATTTCGTAAAAAAGACCTACGGCATCGCGCTCGATATCCGCCTCGTGCCCGATTCGGATGTGGAGCTTCCGCAGGCGGCTCCCGCTGAGGAAGCGGAGTTTGAAGTGCCCGCGGCGCGGCCGGAACCCGGTACTGAGCGCGGCTTGGCGCTCAAAAAGGGCAAGGGCAGAAACCGCATTTCCCCTAAGGACGTCATACTCGGCGAGCCCGGCTCGACCAAGCCCGTCCTCATGGCTACGGTCAACGAGGAAAGCGGCACGGTGACGGTACGCGGGGAGATTATTTCCATAGACGTCAGGGTACGAAAAAACGGGGGCTATGTCCTCGTCGTGTACATGACGGATAAGAGCAACACGTTGCCCGTCAAGGCGTTCCTCTCCGCCGAGGAGAAGCGTCTGATCGAGCGGCTCAAGGAGGCCGAGGCCGCCGGGGACTGGATCGTCGTGCACGGCAGGTTCGACCGGGACCAGTTCTCCGGCATGTACTGCGTGTTCGCGGATTCCATCTACCGCACGGATGCCGAACGGAGGCAGGATACCGCCGAAAGAAAGCGCGTGGAGCTGCACCTGCACACGAAGATGAGCGCCATGGACGGCTTTATCGACGCGGAAAAGGCCGTGGAAACCGCCGCCCGCTGGGGGCACAGGGCGGTCGCGATTACGGACCACGGCGTCGTGCAGGCGTTCCCCGCGGCAGTGAGCACCGCGAAAAAGCTTTCAAAACAGGGCATGAACGTCAAGGTAATCCTCGGGCTGGAGGGCTATCTGCTGCCGGACTGCGCGCTCATCCCCCTCGAGGGAAGCTTTTGCGCGATAGACGCCGTAACCGCGCCGGATGTGCGCGCGGAGAACATATTCGCCATCAGCGCCTTCAAGCGGGCCGCGGATGGCGCGGCCGAGCGCTTTTTCACGCTCGTCAATGCGGGCGCACCGCCGCCGGAGGAGCTCGCTTCGGCCTACGGCATCGACACCGAGGCGCTCTCTGCGGCGCCGGGCGCGGCGGAAGCGCTCAAATCGTTCGCCGCGTTCGTGGGGGATTCCCGCATCGTCGCGCACGATGTAGAGACCCTCCTCAAGCTTTACGGCAAGGCGGAGGCGCTCAACCTTGAGGGCTTCCCGCGCCTGTGCGTTCCCGCGGATCTGCTCGCGCACGAGCTGTGCCGCGAAAAGCCTGTGGTCGCCCCTGAGACGCCGTCGGAATGTTTCGAGGCGATGGGCGTCCTTCCGCCCTCGGGCGGGGCGGAAACGCGCGCGGAAGCGCTGATGGCGCTCTTCGAGGCATGCGGGGAACGCATGAAGGCGCGGGGAATCACGCGCTTGCCGCTGTTCGACTGCGTCCCGGCCGAAAAGGTCAGGGGAAAGCGCGGTACCTACCATATTATCCTCATTGCGCGCAATCCCGTCGGCCTTAAGCACCTCTACAAGCTCGTGAGTTACGCGCATCTCGAGCATCTCAAGGGCGTGCCGCAGATTTCAAGAAGCCTTCTGCTCTTCCACAGGGAAGGGCTGATCGTCGGCTCCGCATGCGAGGCGGGGGAGGTCTTCCGCGCGGTGCTGGAGGAAGAACCCGAGGAAAAACTCGACGCCCTTGCGCGCGAGTACGAT
>DATMYG010000220.1:0-2664 GCA_035561055.1 Clostridia bacterium
GAGGATAAGTACGAATGTCAAAGAAGTATGTGTACCTGTTCAGCGAAGGCAGCGCCAAGATGCGCGATCTGCTGGGCGGAAAGGGCGCCAATCTGGCCGAGATGACCGGCCTTGGCATGCCCGTGCCGCAGGGCTTCACCATCACCACCGAAGCTTGCACCCAATATTACGCGGACGGGGAGAAGATCAATTCCGAAATTGTTGAAGAAATTGAAAAATATGTCGAGGTCCTCGAGGAGATGAGCGGCAAGAAGTTCGGCGATCCGAAGAACCCGCTGCTCGTGAGCGTACGAAGCGGCGCACGCGCCTCAATGCCGGGCATGATGGATACGATCCTCAACCTCGGCCTCAACGACGAGGTGGCGGCGAGCTTTGCGAAGATCACCAACAACTCGCGCTTCGCGTACGATTCCTACCGCCGTTTCATCCAGATGTATTCCGACGTCGTCATGGAGGTCGGCAAGAAGTACTTTGAGGAGCTCATCGACGAGCTTAAGGCCAAGAAGGGCGTGAAGCTCGACACCGAGCTCGACGCGGACGATCTCAAGCACCTCGCCGAGCAGTTCAAGGCCGAGTATAAAAAGAAGATCGGTTCCGACTTCCCCTCCGATCCCAAAGAGCAGCTCTTTGGCGCCATTAAGGCGGTTTTCCGCAGCTGGAACAACCCGCGCGCGATCTATTATCGCCGCATGAACGATATCCCCGCTTCCTGGGGCACGGCCGTCAACGTGCAGATGATGGTGTTTGGCAACACCGGCGACACCTCCGGCACGGGCGTGGCCTTCACGCGCAACCCCGCCACCGGCGAGAAGAAGCTCTTCGGCGAATTCCTCATGAACGCGCAGGGCGAGGACGTCGTGGCCGGCGTGCGCACCCCGCAGACCATTGACCAACTGGCCCAGGTTATGCCCGAGGCGTACGCGCAGTTTGTTGACATTTGCGGCAAGCTCGAACGACATTACCGCGACATGCAGGACATGGAGTTTACCATCGAGAATAAGAAGCTCTTCATGCTCCAGACCCGCAACGGCAAGCGTACCGCGGCCGCCGCGCTCAAGATCGCCTGCGACCTCGTGGACGAAGGCATGATCAGCGAGAAGGAAGCCGTCATGATGGTCGATCCCAGAAATCTCGACGCGCTGCTGCACCCGCAGTTCGAGCCCGCCGCCCTCAAGAAGGCCGTGCCGATCGCGAGCGCGCTGCCGGCTTCCCCGGGCGCCGCCTGCGGCCGCATCGTCTTCACCGCGGAGGACGCGACAGAGTGGGCCAAGCGCGGCGAAAAGGTCATACTCGTTCGCCTCGAGACCAGCCCCGAAGATATCGAGGGCATGGCGCACTCCCAGGGCATCCTGACCGTGCGCGGCGGTATGACCTCGCACGCGGCGGTCGTCGCGCGCGGGATGGGCACCTGCTGCGTGTCCGGCTGCGGCGACATCGTCATGGACGCCGCCAACAAGCGCTTCACCATCAAGGGTAAGGCCTACAACGAGGGCGACTGGATCTCCCTCGACGGCTCCACCGGCAACATCTACGGCGAGGCCATCAAGACCGTCGAAGCCTCCGTGGGCGGCGATTTCGCCAGGCTCATGGGCTGGGCGGACGGCATCCGCACCCTCAAGGTGCGCACCAACGCCGATAACCCGCGCGACGCCGCCGTAGCCGTGAAGTTCGGCGCGGAGGGCATCGGCCTTTGCCGCACCGAGCATATGTTCTTCGAGGAGGACCGCATCCCCGCCGTGCGCGAGATGATCGTGTCCAAAACCGAGGAAGCCCGCCGCAAGGCGCTCGATAAGCTGCTGCCCATTCAGCGCGGCGATTTTGAGGGCATCTATAAGGCCATGGGCGGCCGCCCGGTCACGGTGCGCCTCCTTGATCCCCCGCTGCACGAATTCCTGCCGCATAAGGACAGCGAGATCGCCGACCTCGCCAAGGAAATGGGCCTCACGTTCGACGAGCTCAAGGCGACCGTCGACAGCCTCCACGAGTTCAACCCGATGATGGGCCACCGCGGCTGCCGCCTGTGCGTGACCTATCCCGAAATTGCCGAGATGCAGGCCCGTGCCATCATCGAGGCCGCCATCAACGTCAGGAGGGAGACCGGCATCGAGGTCATCCCCGAAATCATGATCCCGCTCGTGGGCGAGATCAAGGAGCTCGCGTACGTCAAGGGCTTCGTGGTCGAAACCGCCAAGAAGGTCATGCAGGAGAAGGGCGTGGAGATCCCGTACCTCGTGGGCACGATGATCGAGATTCCGCGCGCCGCACTGACCGCGGACGAGATCGCCACCGAGGCGGAGTTCTTCTCCTTCGGCACCAACGATTTGACGCAGATGACATTCGGCTTCAGCCGCGACGACGCCGGCAAGTTCCTGAATGCGTATTATGAGAAGAAGATCTACGAGTCCGATCCTTTCGCGCGCCTCGATCAGGTCGGCGTGGGCAAGCTCGTGAAGATGGCGGCGGACCTCGGCCGCGCCGCCCGCCCGCATATCCACCTGGGCATCTGCGGCGAACACGGCGGAGATCCCTCCTCCATCGACTTCTGCCACCGCACCGGGCTCGATTATGTCTCCTGCTCGCCGTACCGCGTGCCCATCGCGCGCCTTGCGGCCGCGCAGGCGAAGATCCGGAACAATTGACAGCCGGAATCGGATGATGATTCAA
>DATMYG010000221.1:0-12747 GCA_035561055.1 Clostridia bacterium
CCGTAACACCCAGATGCAGCGGGTAATTGCAGCGCGCGGCGAGCAGGCGGTACGCTTCAACCGTGTCGCGCACCGAGGAGGATTTGGCGGAGAGCACGATGCCATCCTCATACCCGGCGCGCTCGAGCAGGCGCGCGTGGGAAAGCGCGCTTTCGGCGAGCGCCTGCGGTGTGGGCGCACCGTATTTTGCAAGGAGCTCCTTTTCAAGAGAACCGGAGTTGACGCCGATGCGGATGGGCACACCGTGTGCCTTCGCGCAGTCCGCGACGCGCTTTATGCGCTCCGCGGAGCCGATGTTGCCCGGATTGATGCGAAGCTTGTCCACGCCGTTCTCGATGCAGAGAAGGGCGAGCTTATAGTCGAAATGGATGTCCGCGACGAGGGGAACGCGCGCGCCCTCCCTTAATTGGCCCACGGCCATCGCGTCCGCTTCGTCGAGCACGGCGAAGCGAACGATTTCGCAGCCCGCATCCTCGAGGGAGGCGATCTGCGCCGCGGTTCTTTCAAGATCCGCAGTGCGGGTGTTGGTCATGGATTGTACGCTGACCCGCGCGCCGCCGCCGATGGCGACGGACCCCGCGCGCACGGCGCGTGAAACGTGCGCCACGTCAGCCCCCCAGCCAGCTCGAAATGTCGCCGATGGTCAGGTAAATGATGAGGCCGAGCAGCAGCACGATACCCACGAAGTGGACGATGCCTTCCTTTTCAGCCGGGATGGGCTTGCGGCGGACTGCCTCGAGGCCGACGAACACAAGCCGCCCGCCGTCGAGCGCGGGCAGGGGAAGCAGGTTGAACAGACCGAGATTCGCGCTGATGAGCACGGCGATTTCAAGAAGCTTGGCGATACTCTCCTTGATGGCATCGGCAATGAGGCGGATGATACCCACGGGGCCCATGACGTCCCCCTGCCGGATTTCACCGCGAAAGAGCATCCCGAAGAATGAGAAGAGCGATTTGACGAGCTGCCAGATGTATTGAAAGGAGCTTCCGACGGCCTCGAAAAAGCCCATCTTCTCATAGACCGGTATCGCGCCGATCATGATGCCGAGGATATTCCTGCCCTCGGCTTCATTGTAGATGCCGCGCACGGCGACATCCGTCGTCTGTCCGTCCCGCTCGACGGTGACGACGCAGGAATCGCCTGCGGCGTCCGTGACAAGGGACAGGAGCGAGTTGATCTGATCGTATTGCGTAAGCGTATGTCCGTCCACGGCGACGATCCTGTCGCCGGGCAGCAGGCCCGCGGTCTGAGCGGGCGAATTTTCATATGTGAAGCTGTCCACTGTTGGGATGTAATCCACCGCGATGCCTATGGTCGTCAGGATGATCACGGCGAGGACGACGGCGGTCAACAGGTTCATCAGCGCGCCTGAGGCGAGCACGACGGCCCGTTTCCACGGCTTTTGAGAGCCAAAGGCCTTACCATCCCCCGTTTCTTCATCCTCCCCATAGAAACGGCACATGCCGCCCACGGGAATGGCGCGAAGGGAGTAGATGATGCCGTTTTTCTTTTTTTTGATCAGCGCAGGCCCCATCCCCACCGCGAACTCGACGATGCCGAAGCCGAGAGCCTTGCCCGCGACGTAATGGCCAAGCTCGTGCAGCGTCACGAAGATGGAGAGTATGACCAGGCTGATGATGATGTAGAGCGCAGTGCTCATCCCGTTACCTCGCTTTTTCTATGACCAGCGCGCGCGCGCGCCCGTCTGCTTCGAGAATGGCCTCCAGCGAATCCGCTTCCCCCGCGGGCGCTCGTTCGAGCGCGCACGACACGAGCGCGGGGATATCCAAAAAGCCGATGCGCCCTGCGAGGAACAGTTCCCCCGCCGCCTCGTTCGCCGCGCTGTACGCGCAGGAGGCGAGCCCGCCCGCGCGCAGCGCCGCGTATGCGAGGCCAAGCGCCGGGAAAAGCGCGCCGTCCGGCTTTTCAAACGTAAGGCCCGCAAGCCTTGTCAGGTCCAGCGCCCCGAAGTCGCTTTCCGTCCGTTCCGGATACGTGAGCGCGTAGCGGATGGCGAGGCGCATGTCGGGTGCGGCGAGCTGCGCGATGACGGAGCAGTCCCTGTATTCCACCATCGAGTGCACGACGGATTGCGGATGGATCGTCACTTCTATCATATCCGCGCCGAAGCCGAAAAGATGCGCGGCCTCGATGATTTCAAGGCCCTTATTGAAGAGCGTCGCCGAGTCGAGGGTGACTTTTTTGCCCATCTTCCAGGTGGGATGGCGAAGCGCTTCTTTCGGCGTGACGCGGGCAAGCTCCTCTGCGCCGTACGCGCGGAACGGGCCGCCCGACGCCGTGAGGATGAGCCTCTTTACATCCTCCCGCCTGCCCGCGGCAAGGCACTGGAACAGCGCGGACTGCTCGCTGTCCACGGGGACGATCTCTCCGCCGCCCTCTTTTTTCGCGCGCTCGACGAGGGGCATCGCGCAGACGACGCTTTCCTTGTTGGCGAGGCCCACGCGCTTGCCCGCCCTGAGCGCAGCGATCAGGGGGAGAGTGCCGGCGAAGCCGCCGATGCCGTGGACGACGACGTCCGCCCCCTCGAACGAGGCTGCGACGGAGCCCGCGTCCGCGCCGCAATAGAGCCCGACGCCCGGAGGCAGCCTGCCCTCGAGCATGCGCGCCGCGCCTTCGTCCTCGACGCAGACGAGCTCCGGCCGGAATTCCTCCGCCTGGGCGAGCAGGAGTTCCGCGTGCGATTTCGCGCACAGGACGGCGGCGCGAAACGCGCCCTTCGACGCGCGGAGCACCTCGAGCGCCTGCGTGCCTATGGAGCCCGTGCTGCCGAGTACCGCAATGTTCTTCATGGTACAATTATACACCGGTCAGTGTGGACGCAGGGTGAACACTGCGTAAACGATCGGCGCGCAGAAGAGCACGCTGTCGAGCCGGTCCGTCATGCCGCCGTGGCCGGGAAAAATATACCCGTAATCCTTGACGCCGGTGTAGCGCTTGATCGCCGAGGCGAACAGGTCCCCGATCTGGCCGACCGCACCGCACGCGAGGCCGAGGATGATTAGCGGCAAGAGCTTAAGATGTGCGGGATAGAAGCTCTGCAGAAAAAACGCGGTCAATCCGCCCGCCATGCCGCCCACAAGGCCGCCGATTCCGCCGATAACGGTCTTGTTTGGGCTCAATTCCGGGCAGAGCTTGCGCTTGCCGAAGGAAACGCCCGTAAAATACGCGAACGTATCCCCCATAAGCGGCATCGCGAAGGCCGAAATCAGCCCGAGGCGGCTCGCCGGGAAGTTTCCCTGCTCGGCGATAAAGAAAAGCACCGCGTACAGCACCGCGGGATACACCAAAAGAGAAAGGCCAAGCAGCGCATCCTGCGTGTTGCGCTTGGAATTGAACACGCGCTCCCCGCAGACGCACAGCGCGCACGCGAGCCACACGAGGAACAGGACGTTGAGGCCGAGCAGCCGATACACCGCCCCATACGACGCCGCGAAGACGTACGCGGGAACGGCGAACACATCCCGCCCGCTCTGACAGAGCGCATGGGCGAGCTCGTACGCGCTCAGAAGCGCCGCAAGGCTGAACACCGCGCACTGGTACCAGCCGCCGAGCGCCAATACGGATATGAAGAGCAAAACGAGCAGCGTCCCCACGACCACGCGCTTGAGCATATCATTCACCGTCCAGTCCGCCATAGCGGCGCGAGCGCCCGGCGAAGTCGAAAAGGGTCGCCAGATACCGCTCGTCCGTAAAATCCGGCCAGTAATCGTCCACAAACGCGAGCTCCGCATAGGCAAGCTGCAGCAGCATGAAGTTGGAAAGCCGCTTCTCCCCGCCCGTGCGGATGAGGAGATCGATATCCGGCAGGCCGCCGACCCAGAGCCTGTCCTCAAGCGCGCGCTCGTCGATGGAGGCGGGGTCGAGCCTGCCCGCGACCGCTTCCTTCGCCATAAGCCGCGCCGCACGCGCGAGCTCCGCGCGGCTGCCGTAGTTGAGCGCGATGTTGAGCTTAAGACCCCTGTTCCCGCCGGTCTTTTCCATCGCCCGGCGGCACGAGAGGCGCACGCTCTCGGGCAGGCTTTCAAGGTCGCCCATCGCGCTGATGCTAACGCCGTTCCGATGTAGTTCCTCCACCTCGGAATTGAAGTAATCCATGAAGATCGCAAAGAGCGTGTCCACCTCGGCTTTCGGCCGCTTCCAGTTCTCCGTGGAGAAGGCGTAAAGCGAAAGCGCCTCGACGCCGAGGTCGGAGCTCAGGCGGATGATGCCGCGAAGCCGCTCCGTACCGGCCTTATGCCCCAGCGCGCGCGGCAACCCGCGGCAGCTCGCCCAGCGGCCGTTGCCGTCCATGATAATGCCCACGTGCCTTGGCAAAGGCGAAAGCTTATTCTTCAGTTCAGCGAGTTCCTCTGGCTTCAACCGGTATGATCCGTCCCTTCCGGAATGTAATCGACGTCCGTCTTAAACACCGCCCAAGTCAATTCGACGCAAAAATCGCCCGTTCGGCGCACGCGCACCACGCGCGCTTCGTTTCCAGGCACGCCTTTCTTGCTGGAAATCTGCGCGCAGGATACGGCATACCCCTCGCGGGCGAGCAGCTCCGTTGCCCTGTGCAGCTCAAACCCCAGTACGTCGGTCAAACCTGCATGATCTCCTTCTCCTTGTCCGCGAGGATTTTGTCGACCTCCTTGATGGTCCCGTCGGTCTGTTTCTGGACCTGATCCTCGGTCTTCTTGAGGTCGTCCTCGGTGATTTCGCCCGCCTTCTGCGCCTTCTTGGCCTGTTCCAGCGCATCCCTTCGGATGTTGCGCACGGCGACCTTCGCCTCCTCGCCCATCTTCTTGACGGTCTTGACGAGGTCCTTGCGGCGCTCCTCCGTAAGCTCCGGGAAGGTCAGGCGGATGTATTTGCCGTCGTTGGAGGGGTTGATGCCCAAGTCGCTCTTCTGGATGGCCTTTTCGACGGCGCCGAGCATGGAGGGATCGTAAGGAGCGATGACCAGCAGCCTTGCCTCGGGGGAGGAAATGTTGCCGACCTGGTTGATGGGCGTAGGCGTTCCGTAATAATCTACCAATATGCGCTCGAGTACCTGCGGGTTGGCGCGGCCGGCGCGCATGGTGGAAAGCTCCCGCTTGAGCGTCGCCTCTGTTTTGCTCATTTTATCCTTCGCGAATTCCAGTGCGTCCATAGCAAGCCTCCTTGTTAAGATATTCCGAATCCTATTTTACCCAATGCGGGCCGAACCGTCAACCAACGTTCCCACATCCTCGCCGCTGGCGGCGCGCAGGATGCTCCCCGGCTCGCGCATGGCGAAGATCAGAATGGGGATGCCGCGCTCCCTGCACAGCGTAACGGCGGTGATGTCGGTCGCCTGAAGGTTGCGCGCGATCACCTCGTCGTACGTAAGGTGCGGATAGCGCACGGCGCTTGGATCGCGCTTGGGGTCGGCGCTGTAGACGCCGTCCACGTTTTTCGCAAGAAGCAGCGCGTTCGCGCCGGTTTCCGCAGCCTTGAGGGCGGCGGCGGTGTCGGTCGAGAAGAAGGGCAGCCCCGTCCCCGCGGCGAAGAGCACGACCTGCCCCGCGGCGAAGGCCGCCTCAGCGCGCTGCGAGGTATAGGTGTCGCACACGCGCTCCATGGGCGTGGCGGAGAGCACCTTGCAGGGCACGCCAACTTCCTTGAGCAGCGCTTCCATCGCAAGGGAATTGATGACGGTCGCGAGCATGCCCATCTGATCCGCGCGGTTGCGATCCATCTCGCCCGAGCTGCGTCCGCGCCAGATGTTGCCGCCGCCGAGCGTCACGCCGACCTCGACGCCCGCGTCGACGAGGATTTTAATCTCGTCGGCGATCCGGCGCGCCGCGGCGAAATCGATGACCTCCGCGTTGCCCAGCGCTTCGCCGCTGAGCTTGAGCGAGATACGCTTATACTTGATCATAGCCCACCTCCGGTATGCAAAAGGATATGAAAAAGGGAACACGAAACCGTGTTCCCTTAAAGAAAACTTATTTACCCATCTGCCCCATGACTTCCTCGGCGAAGTTGTCCTGGCGCTTCTGGAGGCCTTCTCCCATCTCGTAGCGCACGAAGCGGCGCACGCTGACCTTCTCGCCCATCTTGGCGATGGCGGAGTTCACAAGCTGCGCGACGGTGATGTCGGGATCCTTCACGAAGGGCTGCTCGAGCAGGCACACGTCCTTGTAATACTTCTCGATCTTGCCGTCGACCATTTTGTCGATGATCGCGGCAGGCTTGCCTTTGAGCTTCTCGTCGTTGAGGGCCTGCGCGCGGATGATGCCCCGTTCGTGCTCGATCTCCTCCTGGTTGACCTCTTCCTTGCTGACATAGGTCGGCTTGCAAGCGGCGATATGCATCGCAATGTCGTGCGCGAGCACGTGGAAGCCTTCGGTTGCGGCGACGAAGTCCGTTTCGCAGTTGACCTCGACGATAACGCCGATCTTGCCGCCCAAGTGGATGTAGCTTTCCACGACGCCCTCCGCCGCGATGCGGGAGGCCTTCTTCTTATTGTCCATCAGGCTCTTCTCGCGCAGGTAATCGAGAGCCTTGTCCATATCCCCGTCCGTCTCCACCAGCGCCTTCTTGCAGTCCATCATGCCGGCGCCGCTCATCTCACGCAGTGTCATTACGTCTTTTGCGGTAAACATCGTTTTTTTCCTCCTATGCGTGCGACTTAAAAATCATCCTCGTCCTTGTCGGGGACGGAGGTTTCTGCGGCCGTATCCTCCATCTGCTCGCCCTGCCTGCCCTCGAGCACGGCGTCGGCGATCTTGGAGGCGATCAGCTTCACGGCGCGGATGGCGTCGTCGTTGCCGGGGATGGGGTAATCGACTTCGTCCGGATCGCAGTTCGTATCCACGATAGCGACCACGGGGATGCCCAGCGCGCGGGCTTCCATGATGGCGATGTTCTCCTTGCGCGGGTCGACCACGAACACCGCCGTCGGGAGCTTCTTCATGTCCTTGATGCCGCCGAGGTTCTTTTCGAGCTTCTCCTGCTCAGCCTTGAGCTTGATGACTTCCTTTTTGGGCAGCAGAGCGAAATCGCCGTCCGTTTCCATCTTTTCGATTTTGCGCAGTTTCGCGATGCGGCCCTGGATGGTCTTGAAGTTGGTGAGCATGCCGCCGAGCCAGCGCTGGTTGACGAAGAACATTTCGCAACGCCTCGCCTCCTGCTCGATGGACTCCTGCGCCTGCTTCTTGGTGCCCACGAACAGGATGCTGCCGCCGTCCATGGCCAAGTCGCGCACAAAATAGTACGCTTCGTCGATTTTCTTGACGGTTTTCTGCAGGTCGATGATGTAGATGCCGTTGCGTTCGGTGAAGATGTATTCCTTCATCTTCGGGTTCCAGCGGCGGGTCTGGTGGCCGAAATGTACGCCGGCCTCAAGGAGCTGCTTCATGGAAATGACTGACATAAAAAAACCTCCTCGTTTTTGTCCACCCCGCGCATCAACCCCCGAAGGAAGCTCATTTGAGCACGAGCCCCGGAGTCCGCACGGGTGCGTAGTGAATCGTTACGCGGGCGCACGGTTCCATGCCGATACGCCAACGTGAATTATAACATGTGTTTTCGCTCTTCCGCAAGGGGAAATTGGCTTACACTTCCCCGAACTCGCCCGCATCCGCGTCCATGTAGAACTCCGCGCCCATGGGAAGCCCCATGCTCGGGATGCAATGGCCGCAGACCACGTTCGTGATGACGGGTTTGCCCGCGGGCGCGAGCAGGTCCTGGAACACTTCGTCAAGGGAAAGGGATTTTTCGGGCTTTTCCGCCTCGCAGTCCGTGAACTGGCCGACCAGAATGCCCGCGCAGTCGGCGAGCTTTCCCGCGTTCCTCAATTGCGTCAGGTACGCGTCCACGCGGTAGGGCCGTTCGTTGATATCCTCGATAAAGAGGATCTTTCCCTTCGTATCGATTTCCCAGGGCGTGCCCATGGAGGCCGCCAGCAGCGAAAGGTTGCCCCCGCAAAGCCTCCCCTCGGCGCGCCCGCCGTTGATACTGCCCCGCGCGCATCCTTCCGGGTTCGCATAATCGCCCTTTTCCCCGAAAAAGAGCGCCCTAAGCCGGTCAAGCGAGTACGCGTCCTGCTTCTCGAACGCCTCGCTGCCTGACATGAGGCAGTGGTAGGTCACGAAGCCGCACGTCTGCGTGATGGCGGTAAGAAGCGCCGTAATGTCGCTGAACCCCCCGAAGAACTTTGGGTTCCTTCGGATCATGCCGAAGTCGATGAGGGGCAGGAGCCTGTGCGCGCCGTATCCGCCGCGCGTGGGCCATATGCCGTCGATGGACGCGTCCGCGAACGCGGCGTTGAGATCGGCCGCGCGCAGTTCGTCCGTTCCGCTCAGATAACCCCGGCGGGAATCCGCGCTGGCGTACACCACGGGGACCAGCCCCATCGATTCGGCCGCGCGCGCGCATTGATCGATTTTGCCCTCCCCGATGTGGCTGGAAGGACCGACGATCGCGACACGCGCGCCGGGAAACAGCTTAGGCCTTGGAAGCGCGCCCATGCTCACTCCCCCTCCCGTTCGCCGTCCCTGGAATCCTCTCCCTCCAATTCATCCATCAGGTCGAGGAATTCCCCAAAAACCTCGTCGAGAAGCACCTCGTTCTCGATTGAAACGTAGACGTCCTCGCCGTCCTTCTCCTCGATGCGAAGAAGGATGACCTCCGCCTCCTCGTCCCCCGCTTCCTCCTCGGGGACGAGCGCCACATAGCGCGCGCCCTCGTAGAAGAAAGTCAGTACGTGCTCGAAGCGCGCCGGTTCGCCGCCCTCGTCGAGCAGCACGATGGTGTCCTGTTCCTGCCTGCCTACCCTGTCAGCCATACCGTTCTCCTCTTAGTCGCGCGCCTTGGTCAGTATCTCGTCGTTGATGCGGCCGACAAACTCCGAAAGCGGCATCGTACCCACGTCGCCCTGCTTTCGCGAGCGTACCGCGACCACGCCGTTTTCGACCTCCTTGTCGCCGATAATCAGCATGTAGGGGATCTTCTGCATCTGCGCCTCGCGGATCTTGAAGCCGATCTTCTCGTTGCGCAAGTCGCGCTCGACGCGGATATTGTACTTCTCAAGCTCCTTTGCCACGTTTTCGGCGGCGTCCTGATTACGGTCCGTCATAGCCATAACCTTGACCTGCACGGGCGCGAGCCATGTCGGGAAGGCGCCCGCATATTTTTCGATGAGCAACGCCAGCGTCCTCTCGTAGCAGCCGATGGAGGTGCGGTGCAGCACGACGGGGTATTTCTTTTCGCCGTCCGCGTCCGTATACATCATGCCGAAGCGCTGCGCGAGCTGGAAGTCGATCTGGATGGTGATGAGCGTATCCTCCTTGCCGTGGACGTTCCGAATCTGAACATCCAGCTTGGGGCCGTAGAACGCCGCCTCGCCGTCCGCCTCATGATACTTTACGCCGAGGTCGTCGAGGATCTTGCGCATTTCGTCCTGCGTCTTCTCCCAGGTTTCCTTCTCCCCGATGTACTTATCCCTGTCGTTTTCGTCCCATTTGGAGAAGCGGTAGGTGACGTTCTCGTCAAGGCCGAGCACGCGCAGCATATACTGCGCGAGGTCGAGGCAGCCCTTGAACTCCTCCTCCACCTGATCGGGACGGCAGGCGAGGTGGCCTTCGGATATTGTGAACTGACGCACGCGGATGAGGCCGTGCATCTCGCCGGAGCTTTCGTTCCGAAAGAGCGTCGACGTTTCGTTGTAGCGAAGCGGCAGGTCGCGGTAGCTGCGGCTGCGGTTGAGGTAGGCCATGAACTGGAACGGGCACGTCATGGGGCGCAGGGCGAACACCTCCGCCTCCTCGTCGTCCGCGTCGCCCATAATGAACATGCCCTCGCGGTAATGGTCCCAGTGGCCGCTGATTTTATACAGGTCGCGCTTAGCCATGAAGGGCGTTTTCGTGAGGAGATAGCCGCGCTTTTGCTCTTCATCCTCGACGAAGCGCTGCAGAAGCTGAACGATGCGCGCGCCCTTGGGCAGAAGGATCGGCAGACCCTGGCCGATGATGTCCACGGTCGTAAAGAGCTCCAGCTCGCGGCCGAGCTTATTGTGGTCGCGCTTCTTCGCCTCCTCGATGGCGGCGACGTACGCGTCGAGGTCGGCGCGCTTCTCAAAAGCCGTGCCGTAGATGCGCTGGAGCATCTTATTTTTTTCGCTGCCGCGCCAATACGCGCCTGCGCTGCTCATGAGCTTGACGTTTTTGACCTTGCCCGTACCGCCCACGTGCGGACCCGCGCAGAGGTCGACGAATTCGCCCTGTTTATAGAAACTAATCACCGCGTCTTCGGGCAGGTCCCGGATAAGCTCAACCTTATACGGTTCGCCCAGTTCCTCCATATACGCGATGGCCTCGGCGCGCGGCAACTCGAAGCGAGAAACGGAAAGCTCCTCCTTCTCGATCTTCTCGATCTCCTTCTCGATGAGCGCGAGGTCTTCGGGCGTGAAGGTGTGCTCGGTGTCGAAGTCGTAGTAAAAGCCGTTCTCGATGGCGGGGCCGATGGCGAGCTTCGTGCCCGGATAGAGGCGCTTCACCGCCTGCGCGAGCATGTGCGATGCCGTATGGCGGTACGCCCAGCGGCCGTCCTCGTCTTCGAAGGTCAGAAGTTTCAGCTTGCAGTCCTTTTCGATGGGCGCGAACGCGTCGCGCCGTGCGCCGTCGATTTCGGCGGCGAGCGTCGCCTTTTTCAATCGGGGACTGATCGCCCCGGCTACGTCGAGGGCCGTGACGCCTCGCTCAAACTCCTTTATGGAGCCATCCGGCAGAGTGATGTTCAACATACAAATATCCTCCAAATCATAATCCAGTTTATATACGGCACTTCGGCCATAAAAAACGTCCTCAGCACAAGCTGAGGACGAACATTGCTGTCCGCGGTTCCACCCCAATTGGAAGTCCCACTCGAAGGGCTGTATCGCGCCCGCGCGCCCGCGGTAACGGGGCGGTTTTTCCTCGTTTTGCCCGGACGCGCTTTCAGCCGTGGCGCGGCTCTCTGGACGGGCGGCGGACGAGGTACTCTTCCCGTATCTTCCCGCGGGATGATATCATCTTTGCATTATAGCGGACCAGCTTGCGTTTGTCAAGGCGGGATGCCGCGCGCGCGGCGGTTTCGGCACGCGCCCTCAAATAAAAAAAAGAATACGGGCGGATTTAGGAACCTTTGGAAAAAGATGCAAAATTCGGGCTTTTTATCGCCGCCGCGCCCTTGCTTTCCCACTGCTGTTTCGCTGTCAGGCGGGCATACTTTTGAATATCCTGCATCAGAGACTGTTACGGGGGAATGCATGAGGGAACATGTTATTACCACGCAGAAATATGATATCGACCCGGCGGCCGCGCTCACAGCGAAACTCGGGTCGCAGGTCGGGTTGAACTTGAGCGGCGCGGGATCCAGCCGCGCGGTGGCGCAGATTCGCTCCACGTCGGACGAGTATGCGCTTTCCACCGCATTGTGCGACGTGCTGCTCGACGAGGCAGCACGCCGCGAAATCGCGCTGGCCGTGGAAGAGCTCGCCCTTTCCCCTGAGGAAAAGCACGTGGTTCTTCCCGAGGCGGAACGGCTCGCCCAGCGCGCTTTCGGCCCAAAAACGCGTGAGCGCGTGCGGGAAAAGGTTTTGTGCCACATCGAATTTTCGGATGAAACCAACCTCGAGGGCTTCATGCGCTTCCGCCTGCGGGAGCTGCTCGCCCTCTTCGCCGCGGCGGCGGGCAAGGCCGCGGATACGCTGGTACTCAGGGGGGATTATCTGGAGCTGATGGCCGTGCTCGCTTCCTTCGCCCGGATGCAGCCGCCCCGAACCAAGGAGGTCTGCCTTGTATTGAACGCGGACGGGAGCTGTACCCTGACGGGCGCGGGCGGCGCGCGCATTAACTGCGAAAACACCGGGCGGGAAGGGTTAATCAGCATACTCCTCGGCCTCGCGCCGGAATCGATCATCGTTTACGATTTATCCTGTGGGCGCGGCGCGCTGCTGTGCGAGGTCGTGAGCCGGGTATTCAGGGAGCGCGTGAGGCTGTTCCGCTGAACGCGGCGCAGCCATAGCCATAGGATATGCGATCAGTCACGCGCCGATCCGGCTGGGTTACTCCGCCGCGCCGCCTTCACGGCACGCGGACAAGCGTCCACAGATAGATGAGCAGGAGCGCGTCGATGATCGCCGCGGCCACGGCAAGCCCCTTGAGGAATTTCATGGAAGACCCCCTGTTCATTTTTTATAAAACGAAACGCAAGCGGTGACTCCTAATGTATATAACGTTTCGGGGAACCGTTCCGTTGCATTGGCGCGCCTTGCCATTTCCCCGTCTCCACCTTATAATGGAAGCCATGAACGATACGATCGCGGAAAAGCTCAAGCTTCTGCCGGACGCACCGGGCGTATACAGGATGCTCGACGCCGCCGGGCAGGTTATCTACGTGGGCAAAGCGGTGAACCTCAAGAACCGCGTGCGCTCGTATTTCCGCACGGACAAGAACCGCTCCCCCAAGGTCGCCGCGATGGTGAGCCATATCGCAGACTTTGAATACATCCTTGTCGCCAACGAAACCGAAGCCCTGACCCTCGAAGCCGCCATGACCAAGGACATGCAGCCCCGCTATAATATATTGCTCAAGGACGACAAACATTTCCCCTACGTGCGGCTCGACCAAAAAGAGGATTATCCGCGCTTCGAGGTGGTGCGAAGGGCCGTCAACGACGGCGCGCGCTACTTCGGCCCGTACCTTTCGGCGGGCTCGCTCAGGGATACGCTCAACTGCATTAC
>DATMYG010000222.1:0-11888 GCA_035561055.1 Clostridia bacterium
GTGTATTACCTCAACGATGTGTTCAAGCACGAGAAGGACACCATCAAGGGCAAGACCATCGCCATTTCTGGCTTTGGCAACGTGTCCTGGGGCGTCGCGATGAAGGCCAGTCAGCTCGGCGCGAAGGTCGTTACCCTCGCGGGCCCGGACGGCTACATCTACGATCCCGCAGGCATTGGCACCAAGGAGAAGTGGGACTACATGCTCGAAATGCGCAACTCCGGCCGCAACAAGGTCAAGGATTACGCGGATAAGTTCGGCGTGGAGTTCCTCCCGGGCCAGAAGCCCTGGGGCCGTAAGGTCGATATCTGCATGCCCTGCGCGTACCAGAATGAGATCGGCATGCCTGAGGCGGAGCAGATCCTCGCCAACGGCACGAAGTACTACATCGAGGTCGCCAACATGCCCACCACCAACGAAGCGCTCTATTTCCTGATGGAGAAGGGCCTCGTCGTCGCCCCGTCCAAGGCGGTCAACGCCGGCGGCGTCGCGGTTTCCGGCCTCGAGATGAGCCAGAACTCCGAGCGCCTTGCCTGGACGGCCGAGGAGGTCGACTCCAAGCTGCATACCATCATGGAGAACATCCACGCGGCTTCCGCGCAGGCTGCGGCCGAGTGTGGCCTCGGGTATAACCTCGTCGCCGGCGCGAACATCGCGGGCTTCAAGAAGGTTGCCGATGCCATGATGGCGCAGGGGCTCGTCTGAGCAACGGATAACTGACAATCAAGCAAATGATAAGCGGCCCCCGCCCGATGCGGGGGCCGCTATATATTCGGAAAATCGGACGGGCGGCCTTTATCCCTTCAGCTTCTTGCCGACCCTCCGGAACAGCGCCTCCCCGGCCAAGCTCCTTTACCTGGCGGAGGCCGCGCGTTTTTATGGGCCGCGGTTTCTATGCGTAGAGCATCAGCCTGAGCGCGCACAGCAGTCCCGTTTTGAGGGAAGCAAGCTCCACGTATTCCTCGCGCGTATGCGCGCCGTCCCCACGGTATAAACCGAACACGGCGGACGGGATACCGAGGGAAAAGGGAATGTTCGCATCCGTGGAGCCGGAGCGCGTCGCGGGCGCCGCGCCGGTCGCCTGCGTAATCGCGCGGGCGCAGCGCGCGAGGTGCGCAGCCTGCAGCGCTTTATCCACCTCGCCCATGCAAGGGCGCACACCGAGAAGCTCGGTTTCAAATGCCGTGCCCATGGCCTCGAACGCGCCGACCGTCGCCTGAAAAGCCTTTCGCATGGCTTCGAGGCATTCCCTGTTGTCCGAGCGGTATTCGTAGAGCATGCTCGCTTCCTGGGCGATGGTGTTGACCGAGGTTCCGCCCTCGATTTTACCCACGTTGTAAGTGGTTTTGCTGCCGTCCTTTTCGAGCGGCTTCACCGTATACAGCGCACCAATGAGGGAAGCGAGGCTGTGTATGGCGTTGCGGTTGCCAAAGTCCCCGTAGGAATGCCCGCCTTCCGTGCGCGCCGTGACCTTCCATCTTTCGGAGCCGACGGCCTTGTCGACCATGGAATCGAGTTCCCCGTCGAAGGAAACGAAGCTGCGTATTCTGCCGGACCAGCTCTCCATAATATGCCTGACGCCTTTGAGGTTGCCCAGCCCTTCCTCGCATACGTTGAAGGCGATCAGAACCGGCTCAGCGGGATAACATTCCATCTCGAACATGAATTTTGCGCACAGCATGAGCGCGACGACGTTGGCCGTATCGTCCCCCACGCCCGGCGCGTACAG
The DNA here is from genome assembly GCA_035561055.1 of Clostridia bacterium. GTDB lineage: Bacteria > Bacillota > Clostridia > Christensenellales > CAG-138 > Phil1. The sequence goes on from DATMYG010000222.1 coordinate 1,730, forward strand.
CCTGCCGCCCTCCTCGCGGACCGGTAGGGGCGTCGTGTCGGGGAAGACGACGTCCGTATGCGCCATGTAGAGCGAAATGCCGTCCCTCCTGTCGCACTTGACGGGCAGCAGCACGTTGTTTACCTCGTCGAGGCGCGCTTCGTTTGCGCCGATGTCGTGCAGCCACTGTAAAATAAACCGCGCCCGCTCCTGCTCAAAATGGGATGGGGCCGGTATGGCGGCAATGGTTTTCAGCAGTTCGATCTGTTCTGCCTCGTGCGCCGCGCACCAGGTAGATAACACAGCTTCCTGAATCATGATATGGTATGCTCCTGTCTTATGTATTTTCCGCTCCGCGGCCGACCTCAATCGCCCCCGCCCGCGTCGCCCTGTGCGAGCGGCAGAGTGAAGTGGAAGCAGATTTTCTCCCCTTCGACGTACACCCCGTACTCGCTCGTGTGCCTGATGAGGATGTTCTTGACGATTTCAAGTCCGAGCCCGTCGCTGGGGAGCCTCGTTTCCGAGGGCGTGCCCGTTTTGTAATAGCGGTCCCAGATGCGGTCGAGGTCCTTTTCCGAAACCGTACCGAAATTCTCCACGCATACGCGCACGGCGTCGTCGCGTATGCGGCAGGTTTTGAGGTTGATGCGCTTCTTGGCGGCGCTGTACTTTACGGCGTTACTCATTAGGTTCGTCAGCACCCGTTCGATCTTCGTTTCGTCCGCAAAGACGAGGGCGGGCGCCAAGTCGAGGGTCAGCTCGAAGCCGCCCTGCTGCAATGTGACCGCGAAGCGCTCCACGACGCTTTCAATCAGCGCGTCGAGCTCAAATTCGCGGTACTTCAGAGGTTCCACGCCCGCCTCGAGCCGGGTCAGCTCGATCGTTTCAGATACCATGTCCGAGAGGCGCTCGATCTCCTCGTCTATGATGCGGAAATAATACGCTTCATTTTCGGCGCACTTATGGTTCTCGATCACCTGCATGAAGCCTGAGATCACGCCCAGCGGCGTTTTGAACTCGTGGGAGAGGTCGGCGAGCAGCCGCTGCATCCTCATCTCGTTGGCCGCCTTGAGGCGCACTTCCTTTTCAAGCTGCGCGTTGGTCAGCCTTAGCTCGCCCATCGCCCGCTCGAGGCCGACGCTGAGCATATTGAGGCTCTTGGCGAGGCTGCCGAGCTCTCCATGGTACTTTTCATCCGCGACCGCCTCGAAATCCATGTTCGCCATCTTCGTCGCCACGTCGTTGAGCTGAATCAGCGGCCGCGAGAGCCAGCGGGACAGGTAATAGGCGATGCCGACCATCATCATGCCGAACGCACCGTAGACGAACAGATAGAATACGCTCATGTACCGGATGTCCGGCTTCATGGCGACCGTCTGCGTGATGGATACAAAGTAAACCTGCCCCCCGTCGATCTCACGCTGCTGGTAGATCAGACGGTATACGTCGTTGTGCTCGTTGGTGATGGGCTCCGCAATCAGTTTTTTGAGTGCGGCGTCCGGGTCTTCGTGCCGGATGAGCAGGCTGGAGAGCTTTTCGTATAATAGACCCGGCAGGTAATCGTCCGCCTCCCTCAAATCGAAGAGATCGTAGCGGATCTTGTCCACATAGGCGAGCACGTCCACGGTTTCGATGTCGAGCCCGCTTTTTTTGTAGAGGCGCACGGCGTTGCGGTTCGTGAGCGATTCGCCGGAAACGGAAATGATCAGCGGCTCGTAATAATCGCTCTGGCCGAGGCGCACCGCGTTGATGCGGATCCTTCTGCCGGCGACGAGCATGCCGTACGGGATGCCCGAAAGCTCGCGCAGATAATCGACGGGCATGTTAATTTCGGTTCCGTCGTCCGTCGTGGCGCTCAAAAAACTCAGCGTGCCGAAAAGCGTGGAATCCAGAATGTCCAGTTCCCGCGTCAGGATGACGACGGGCTTGTTGCCGTCCGCCTGATAGCGCTTGAGGAACGCGGCGCCCTCGCCTCCCTCGCGGGCGGCGAGGTAATCGTCCACGAATCCATCCAGCTCGTTTTCCGCTTCCTTGAGCTGACCCGTCGTGTAGATTTCGTTGAGAAAGAAGCTGGCGAAAAGCAGCTGGAAAGCGAACATCAGCACAAACGTCAGCAGTATGGGCATGAAGATGAACTTGACGAGGGATTTCTTCATCAGGGCTCCTCGAATTTATAGCCGACAGAAATCACCGTTTTGATATGGCTCGCGTACGGGCCGAGCTTTTTTCTCAGTTTCTTGATGTGGGCGTCGATCACCCGGGAAATGCCTTCGAAGCTGTAGTTCCAGATCCGGTCGAGCAGATAGCTCCGCGTGAGCACGCGCCCGCGGTTGTTGTATAGAAGGACCAGCAGCTCGTACTCCTTGGGCGCGAGCGGAACCTCCTTCTGGTCGACGAACACCTGATGGCTCGCCTCGTTGATATAGAGGCCGCGCGCGGGCAGTTCCCGGCTGTTCACCCGCGCGAGCATGCGCTTGATGGAGGCGACGAGGATGCTCGCTTTCACGGGCTTGGTCATGTAGCCGTCTCCGCCTGAGCCGTAGGCGACGAGATAGTGATCGTCATCCGTCAGCGCCGTAAGGAAAATAATGGGCACGTCCGAGATTTCGCGCATTTTACGGCATACTTCCATGCCGGAGATGTCGGGAAGCATTACGTCGAGCACCACGAGGTCGACGGCTTCCCTGCTCACCAGATCGAGCGCGGACGCTCCGTTTGCCGCTTCGAGCACCCGAAAGCCCTCGCTCACGAGAAAGATGCCGATGAATTCCCTGATTTTCGCTTCGTCGTCGACGATGAGTATCGTGGCCATATGCGTTCACCTCGGTACCTATCATACCACACGCGCAACTTGCCGAAAAAGTGGGTCCGTCGTTTTTTTGAGGGGAAGTGACCCCTCCAGCCGAAGCTGCGGTCTGCCGGTAGTCCGACCGGCGGGGTCCGATAAAACCCCGCCGGTCCGGTATGGGTGAGGCGCCGTATCGTGCGGCCGGTGCCTCGGATTCAGCTTCGCGCCCGCTTCTTAATAGCGGATGTCGTTGAAGTACATGGCGCCGTCCTTGAAGATCACGATCGTGTCGAGATCCGTGCGGTACGCGCGGAAGAATTTGAGCTTGAAGAGCGGGATGTAGGCCAGCTCGTCCATGAGGATCTTCTGGGCGTCCGCGAACATCTGCACGCGCTTGGCCGCATCCGGCTCCGCGCCGCCGCCGATCGCGAGATCGTAGAAGGCCTGGTTCTCGAGGTTGTCGTTGTCGTGGATCAGGTACGGCAGGATTGAGGAGGGCTCGGCCCAGGAGAACTCGTGCACGGTGGCTTGGTAGGTATCCTCGCGCACGGCGGTCCTTCTCGTGGAGCGCGTCATCGCCTCGATGTTGAGCTTCACGCCGATGTCCTTGAGCTGCAGCTGCACGATCTGGGCAACGCGCTCGCTGGTAGGGTCGGTTGTGACGGTGTAGGAGAACTCGAAGATCTGGCCGTCCTTGTCGAGGTAGCCGTCGCCGTCCGTGTCGGCCCAACCGGCCGCCGCGAGCAACTGCTTGGCCTGCTCAACGTCGTTGCAGTAGGTCTCTTTGTAGTAGTCCGCAATGCCCTGGTCATAGTCCATCATGCTGGGCACGACAAAGCTGTACGCGGGCTCCACGAGGCCGCTCATGACCTCGCCGATCTGCTCGCGGTTGATGGCAAGGGCGATAGCCTTGCGCACGTTGATGTCCGCGAAGAGAGGATCGTCCTTATTGAGGATGATGAAGTTCATGCCCGGCGTGTCGATGCCCTGAACGACGATTTCCGGTATGGCGGAGATCTCCTCGATGTAGTCGACGGGCAGGTCGGAGAGCACATTGATCTCGCCGGACTTGAGGCCTTCCACATAGGTGAAGGACTCGGTGATGATGCGCGCCGTAATCTTCTCCAGCGTCGCGATGCCCTTGTTTTCAAAGTACTTGTTGTCCGTGGTGTAGTACTCGTTGCGCGCGAGCGTAATGTGGGAGCCGGGCACGTATTCCGTGATGTAGAACGGGCCGTACGGCATGGCCTTCACGAGCAGTTCCTCCTCGGAGAGCGTGTCGATCTGGTCCTTGTCGATTACGCAGAAGAAGGGACTCTGCAGATAGAACATGAAGCACTGCGAATACTCGCTCAGGTTGAAGATGACGTCGTTGCCGTCGATATCGATGGACTCGATGCACTGATAGTCCGAGTTGTACGGGCTGATCTCGAGGCCCCACTCGACGGAACGCTTCACGTCCTCAGGCAGCAGGGGCTCGCCGTTGGCGAACTTCTTGCCCTCGGGGATGGTGACGGTGACGGTCTTGCCATCCTCGCTTACGTTCAGGGCCGAGGCAATGCTGGGGGTCAGTTCGCCGGTCTCCTGGTCGAAGACGAACAGCGTGTCCGCAATCAGCCTGTGCACCGGGGAGAACGTGCTGATCTGGTAGAGATCGGAGCCTTCCCATTCGGTCGTGACGCTGATGACAAGCTCCGTGCGCAGCGGCTTCTCCTCGACGGGCGGCGTTGTTTCCACCGCGGGCGCGTCGGTTTGTGTGCCGGGCTCGTCCGGATCCGTCGTTTCCTGCGGCTTGCAGCCCGCGATCAGAGCGCAGAGCGTCAAGAGCGCCATCAACAATGCGATGATCTTCCTTGCCATGGTCGTTCCTCTTTTCTTTGTTTATTATGTGCCCTCGGCATACTCTGGGATTTGATCGAGTATGCAGGCGGCAAATTGGTTTCGTTCGAATTCCCGCATCGGCGGCATTGCGCTCCTGCACGCGTCCGTTACGAACGGGCAGCGCTTGACGAGGCGGCAGCCGGGGGAGAGGTTGATGAGGCTGTCCGGCTCGCCGCTGATGGCGAAGTGGGGCTTGCCCCGTTCGGTCGGGTCGAGTATGGGCGCGGCGGCCATCAGCCCCTTGGTGTACGGATGGTGCGGCGCGTTGAAGACCTGGTCGGTTTCGCCGTATTCCACGAGGCGGCCGAGGTACATGACCGCGATTTTGTCGCTGATGTAGCGGATGACGTTCAAATCGTGGGTGATGACCAGATACGTCAGCTTCAGTTCCTCCTGCAGATCGAGGAGCAGGTTCAATACCTGCGCCTGCACGGAGATGTCGAGGGCGCTCGTGGGCTCGTCGAGTACCATGATCTTCGGCCGGAGTACCAGGGCGCGGGCGATGGCGATGCGCTGCTGCTGCCCGCCGGAGAGCTGGTGCGGATAGCGGGCGAGGTAGGATTCGTCCAGCTTGACTTTCCTGAACGCCTCGCGCGCACGTTCCTTCGCATCGCTGCGCCGGACGCCATGGATGAGCATCGGGCGCATGATGGAGCTTTCGACGGTCTCGCGCGGGTTCAGGTTGGACGCGGGATCCTGAAACACCACGGCGATGGAGCGCCGTATCTCCATCAACTCCCGCCGGTTCGCCTTGAACACGTCCTTCCCGTCGATGAACACGGTGCTTTTGTCGGGCCGGGTGAGCTTGAGTATCACCCGCGCCAACGTGGTTTTGCCGCTTCCGCTCTCGCCGACGAGGCCTACGATTTCGCCTTCGCGGATATGCAACGTGACATCGTCCACGGCTTTCACGTACTGAGTTTTCTTTTTAAAGACGCCGGAGGTGAGCATGAAATACTTGCACAGCCCCGTCATTTCAATCATGTTCTTCTCCATCAGAACGCCTCCCTGTGACAGCGGTAGATATGCCCGTCCTTTGCCGTGCGCAAGGGCGGCGCTTCGCTGGCGCAGACGTCCGCCGCGCAGGCGCACCGGTTCGCAAAGCGGCAGCCCGGGATGTCGCCGATGAGCTTGGGCACGCTGCCGGGGATGGTGGCGAGCCTTCGTTCGTGCTTCCTGACGCGCGGCAGCGCCAGCATCAGCGCGCGGGTATAGGGGTGCATGGGCGCGCTGAAAATCTGGAACACGTCCCCCAGCTCGACGATCTCGCCCGCGTACATGACGGCGATTTTATCCGCGACTTCCGCGACGATGCCGAAATTGTGGGTGATGATCAGAATCGAGGTGTCGAACTGCGCGCGTAGGCCGCGAATGATCGAAAGGATCTGCGCTTCGATCGTTACGTCCAGCGCGGTCGTCGGTTCGTCCGCGATGAGCAGCTTGGGGTTCCTTGCGAGCATCATGGCGATCATGACCCGCTGGCGCATGCCGCCCGAGAGCTCGTGCGGGAAGCTTTTCATCCTCTTCTCGCTGTCGGGGATGCGCACGCTGCGGTATAGTTCGAGCACCTTGTTCCAGGCCTGCTTGCGGTCGATCCCGTCGAGCATGATCGCCTCCGCCACCTGGTCGGCGGAGCGGTAGACAGGGTTGAGCGAGTCGAGCGGATTCTGGAAGATCATGCCGATGTCGCGGCCGCGGATATCCTCCATCTCGCGCTCGGTGGCTTTGAGAAGATCCCTCCCCTCGAACAGGATCTCACCCGAGACCCGCTCGTTTTCGGAGAAGAGCAATTTCATGATGGTATATGCGATGGTGGATTTCCCGCAGCCGGATTCGCCGATGAGGGCGAAGATTTCGCCCTTGTTGATCGTGAGGTCGGCGTTTTTGACTGCGCTCAGGTACCCTTCCTTGACTTTATAATCCACCGAGAGGTTTTTGATTTCGATCAAAGCCCGTCCCTTTTCCATATGGCTCCCTCCTTATTGCGCCTTCATGCGCGGATCGAGAAGATCCCTGAGCCCCTCGCCCACGAGGCTGAAGCCCAGCACGGTGTATACGAGGGCGAGGCCGGGATAAATCGCCATCCACGGCGCTTTGCTCAGGTGCTTGATGCTCATCGAAAGCATGACGCCCCAATCCGGAGAGGGTGGCTGCGAGCCCATGCCGAGGAAGCCGAGGGAGGTCGTGGACATGATGGTTTTGGGGATGGAAATCGTCGCGATGACGATGATCGAGGGCAGGATGTTGGGCAGGATGTAGCGCAGCATGATCGCGAGGCTGGTTTCGCCGAAGGCGATGCCCGTTTCGATGAAGGGCATGTTCTTGATGGCCTGCGTCTTGGCGCGCACGATCCGCGCGTACTGCGCCCAGCATACGAGCGCCTGCGACGCGATGATATTGTTGAGGCCCTTGCCGAGCACCGTGATCACGGCGAGCGCCGTGATGAGCGGCGGCATCGCCCAGGTGATGTCCGTGACGAAGGAAATGCCCGCGTCGATCCTGCCCCCGTAGTATCCGCCGACGAGGCCCGCTACGACGCCGAGCACGCTTTGGATGACCACGGCGATGAGCGCGACCTTGAGCGTGATTCTCGAGCCGTACACAATCCTGCTGAACAGGTCCCTGCCGAAGTCGTCCGTGCCGAAGATGTAAGTCGCGTTCGGCGCTTCGTACGTCGCGTCCAGATGCGCTTCGTCGAACCCGTAGGGCGCGATGGCATCCGCGAACAGGGCGAGGGCGACTACGGAAACTACCATTAGCGCGCCGACCACAAGGTTCAAATTTCTTAAGGCGTTTTTCAGCGAGTCGGCCATTACGCTTTTCCTCCGCTCATTTCAACCTTGATCCTCGGGTCGAGCATCGCGGTCACGATATCCCCAAAAAGGTTGCACAGCACCGTCAGGATTGCGATGATGAGGATGCACGCCTGCACCACGGGGAAGTCCTGATCGACGATTCCCTGGTAGAGCAGATTCCCCATGCCGGGTATGACGAAGATGTTTTCGATGATGACCCCGCCGCCGATGATCCAGGGAATGGTGAGAAAGAGCATTACCACGATGGGGATCATCGCATTTCTTAGAACGTGGCGCGTGCGCACAGCGCCCGCCCGCAGGCCCTTGGCGTAGGCGGTCTGCACGTATTTTTCCTTGTAGACGTCGAGCACCTCGGTCTTTGTGAGGCGCATCATTTCCGCCATGCTGCTCAACACGAGCGCCGCGATGGGGATGATGAAGTGCCTGGGCGTCTCATACCCGCTAAGGGGCAGCCATTTGAGCTTGACGCCGAAGAGCAAAATCATCAGGATGCCCCCGCAAAACGCGGGGATCGCGTTTGTGACCGCGGCGAAGAGCATCAGCAGCTGATCGATCAGCTTATCTTTCTTAAACGCGGAGAGCAATCCCAGGGGGACCGAGAGCACGAAGCGGATGAGCGTCGCCGTGCCGATGAGCTTGAGCGTCATCGGGATGCGCTGTTCGAGCATGTCGCCCACGTCCTGCTTGGACTTGATCGAGGTGCCGAAGTCACCCTGCAGGATATTGGTCAGCCATACGAAGTATTGAACGTACACCGGCTTATCCAGCCCCCACTTCTGGCGCATCTGGTCCTTGCGTTCCTCGGAGACCTTGGAGTCCGTCATCAGGTCGATGGGGTCTCCCGGCATGATCTGCATGAGCGCGAAAATAAGGATGGATACCGCCAGCACCACCAGAAGGCCCTGAAACAAACGTTTTACGATATAATCTCTCAACGTGAACCCCTCCGAACGATTTGACAGAATACATTGTAATCCAGCCGTGTGCCCAACATGTGCCCGGCGCGCATTATCGCTGTGATTTTTAGCTTCGCCTGAGCAGGATACCGCCCTTTTCACCCGTGGCACGGCCATCCTTGAGCGCGTGCTTCCCGCCGACGAACACATGCTCGATTCCCGTGTTGGGCTTATAGGGGTGCATGTAGTCGTTGGTTTCGCCAAGCTTCTCCCAGTCGAACACGCAGATGTCCGCGCGCGCCCCCTCCCGGATGTAGCCTATGTCCCCGAGCCCGTGCCGGTCGGCGGGGAGGCCCGTCACGCGGCGGATCGCCTGCGCGACGGAAAGGGACGTTTTCTGCCGCGTAAGCCGCAGGTTCCGCGGGAAGGTGGAAATCATGCGCGGATGCGTCGAGGGCGGCGCGTCATACGCTTTCCTGCCATAGAGGTGGTATCCGTCCGTGCCGCACATCACGAGCGGATCGGAGAGGATGCTTATCATATCGCTTTGGTTGATGGTGAAATACGCCATCCGCACGCGCGCGTCGTTCGTAAGCAGCAGCTCGTAGATCGCGTCGAACGGATCGAGCCCGCGCTCCTCGGCCACATCCGCGATGCTTTTTCCGGAAAGGCCGGGTTCGTTCTGCGCGTCCACGATCATCCATTTGTCGAAGCCTGCGACGGGCAGTATGTTGTCGAAGGACTTGTCGTCCGTCAGCACCATGTGCCGCACTTTATCGCGGAAGGAATGGTCCGCGAGGTTCTTCAAAAACCCTTTGTCGCCCTCGGTCATGAAGCAGGGCGGCAGCGCGGAGATGAGCCCGGTCGAACAGGCGATGAAGGGATACTGATCGATGCCGACTGGAATTCCCTGCGCGTTGGCTTCCTGTACGAGCGCGAGTGTGACGGCGGAGTTGCCCTCGTTGCGCGCGCCTTCTATTTTGTGGTGCGAAATTTCAACCGGGCATCCTGCGCGCCTGCCGATTTCGATGGCCTCCTTCACCGCGGGGATGCAGAAGTCCCCTTCGCCGCGGATGTGGGAGGCGTACATACCCCCGCGCTCCGCGGCGGCGCAAGCGAGCGCGGCGAGCTCGTCCGTATCCGCATAGACGGAAGGCGGGTAAATCAGCCCGCTCGATACGCCCATGAAACCCGCGTCCACCGCGCGGGAGACGAGCGCCTTCATTTCCCCGAGCTGTTCCACGTCCGGCTTCGCCGCCGAAAAGCCCATCACCTTCTGGCGCACGGAGCCGTGGCCGATGAAAAACGCCATGTTCGTGGGCAGCTCCATGCCGGAGACACGCTCCATGAAGCGCTCGGGCGTTTCGCATGCGGCGCGCGCCTCCCGGATGACGTCCTCGGGTATGACGCCGGCGTAGAGCGCGTAATCGTCCTCGTCGCCCGGCGCGGCGCTACTCCCGCACTGCCCGGCGATCTCCGTGGTGATGCCCTGCTCGATGTAGTTGTAGCCGCTCGTGCCCATGAGAATGTGGTTGTCGCTGTGCGAGTGGCAGTCGATGAAGCCCGGCGTCACGAGCATGCCGCGCGCGTCGATACAAAGCCCGGCCTCACAGGGGAGGGCTCTCCCGATTGCCGCGATTTTGTCCCCGCGGACGGCGATGTCGGCCTTATACGGCTCGCTGAGCGTGCCGTCTGCGATCAGGCCGTTTTTAATCAATACATCCATGCGCGATCCTCCCGCCGATAAGCGTCGCTGAATTGTTTGTGCCGAACTTGATTATACTTGATAACGCACACGC
>DATMYG010000223.1:0-3668 GCA_035561055.1 Clostridia bacterium
TTTGTAAAGTTGCCGTACGCCGCGCCATGGGGCCTGAGCATGCCCTCAAACAAGCTCAGCTGCTCGTCCGTAAGCGGCTCGGGACGCGAGGGGTTCCAATGCCCGCTCTTTTTGGCGGCGTCGATCTTCGCTCGGCCGAAATCGGTCATCAGACCCCGCGTTTCCAGCGCTTCCGCGAGGCCTTTGTTTTTTTCCGACCAGTCGCTCGTATCGCTTCGCTGCTTGAAGTATTTGATATAGGCAGTTCCGTCCACGCTCTGCATCTGGGCGTCGATCCAGCCGAAGCACAGCGCTTCCTCGAGCGCTTCGCCCGCCTTGAGCGTTTTCGACCCGCCGTCTTTGCCGAACACAAGCCATACGCCTTCGCTAGATTGTGCGTTGTTCGCGAGCCATTCCCGGAATTGCAAACGGGTTTCAAACGTAATCCTGTTCATGATCCATACCCCTCGCTTCGTTATGATTTTACGGAGAAACCGCGCGTTTACGGCTCCAGATCGTGCACGACCTCGAAGGACGGCACGTGCAGATCCTTTCTGCGCGATACCTGCCGCGTGATTTCTATAAACCGCCGCGCCGCGCCGGAGAGCGGCACGCCTTTCTTGTACGCCGCGATGATGCTGCGCGTCATCGGCGGGTCCGTAATGGTGCAGAACATGACCTCGTGCCCCTTGAGCTTCTGGGCATAAGCGCTGTGCGTGGGAGTGATGCAGAAACCGAGCCCCTCCGAGGCCAGCGTGCGCGCGGTGGAGGTGTTGGCGACTTCCACGATGGCGCGCGGATGCAGGTTGAACCGCTCGAACAGCTGGCTTGCGGCGCGGTAGAGGCCCTGCTCGGGCGTGGCCGAAATATAGGGCTGGTCGTCGAGCCGCTCCGGCCTGATGTAGTGCAGCGTGTCGGGGCGGCGATCCACGCGGGAAAAATCGATGCCGGCGAACATCGGGTGTTTGCGGGCGCACAGCACCATCAGCTCCTCCTCATGGAACACCTCATATTCCAGCCCCGCCACGCCGAAGGGCAGCGAGGTCACCACGACCAGGTCGATGTTCTCGTGCAGCAGGCCCTGCTCCAGCGAGCTTGCGGTGCCTTCCTCCACCTTCAAATCGATGCCGGGGCAGTTTTCAAAGAAGGAGGGCAGTATCATCGGAATCCAGCGGTTGCTGCGCGTGTAGGGAATGCCCACGATCAGCCTGCCCTTGCGCATGTTGGAAATATCCTCCAGCTCCTTATCCAGCTGGTGCTTCATCGCCATCACGCTTTTCATGCCCTCGATATACCGCTCCCCCGCGTAGGTCAGCTGAAGCGGCGTGGCCGAGCGGTCGAAGAGCTTCACGCCCAGCTCGCTTTCCAGCTTGGCGATGCTCTTTGTGAGCGCGGGCTGGGAGATAAACAGCTTTTCCGCCGCGCGGGAGAAGCTGCGCATCTCCGCGACGGTGACGACATAGTGGAACTTGGTGAACTCCAAATCGCGTTTCCCCCATATTCGGAAGTTTCGTCTAAACAGTAGTATAACCTGCAGGTTATGGGTGAAGACCCTGCCTTTTCATTAGACAGTGGCCGGGATGAAACCTATAATGATGATAAATCAAGATGCTTATAAAGCGTATATCCAATAAGATGCCCTGTCAAGACGATATTCCGGAAAAGAGAACGCTCATAATGCCAAGAAACGCAACGCAAAAATTGATTGCCGACCATTTGGCGCAACCCGCCGCGCTTGCGCCCGGGGAAGAGATCCTGATCGCAATCGACCAGACCCTGACCCACGATATCACCGGGGTTATGGCTTACCTTGCGTTCGAAGCGCTGGGCATAGACCGGGTAAAGACCGAAATATCGGTCAGTTATCTCGATCACAACCTGCTTTTCGTGGACAACAAGACGCCGGACGACCATATTTTCCTCCAGTCGGTGGCAAAGAAGTACGGTCTGTTCCTTTCCCGCGCCGGGAACGGCATCTGCCACAGCGTGCATTACGCGCGCTTCGGCATCCCCGGCAAATCCCTGCTCGGCACGGACAGCCACACGCCCACCTCGGGCGCGATCGGCATGCTGGCCATCGGCGCGGGCGGCATGGATGTGGCGTCGGCCATGGCGGGGCTTCCTATGCGCCTCAATATGCCGCGCGTAGTCGGCGTTTGCCTGACGGGCCGCCTCCGGCCCGGCTGCAACGCGAAGGACGCCGCGCTTGAGATGCTGCGCCGCTTCGGTGTGAAGGGCGGGAATGGAACCGTCTTCGAATACTTTGGGGAAGGCCTCGAACACCTTGAAATACCCGAGCGCGCCACCATCGCCAACATGGGCGCGGAAATGGGCGCGACAACCTCGGTGTTCCCCGCCGATGAGCAAACCAGGCGCTTTTTCGCCGCCCAGGGGCGCGAGGCGGACTTCGTTCCCCTTCTTGCCGACGAAGGCTGCGGCTACGACGAGGCCGTCACAATGAACCTTTCAGAGCTTGAGCCGCTCGTCGCCTGCCCGCACATGCCCGACAACGTCAAAGCCGTGAGCCAATTGGGGGATGTGCGCGTGCAGCAAGTATATATCGGAAGCTGTACCAACACTTCTTATGCGGATATCAAAAAGGCCGCCATGATCCTCAAGGGCCGCACCGTCCACCCGGACGTCAGCCTGACGGTGTCTCCCGGTTCCCGGCAGACGTTCCGGATGCTGCTGGACGAGGGAGTCATCTCCGATCTTGTGGATAGCGGCGCGCGCATCGGCGAAATCGCCTGCGGCGCGTGCTGTGGGCTTGGCCAGGCGCCCGCCACCAACGGCGTTTCCGTCAGGACCTCAAACAGGAACTTCAGGGGCAGGGCGGGCAGCGCGGAGGCGGAGATTTACCTCGCGAGCCCCGAGGTCGCGGCCGCCTGCGCCGTAACGGGCCGCATTTCCCCGCCGTGGGAGGTGCTGCGCAATCTCGACACCCTCGCGCTTGTGCGCGAACCGGAGCGCTATGTCATCGACGACACGCAGATAATCCCCCCGCCGACGGATGGAAGGGACATCCCGCTCAGGCGCGGGCCGAACATCAAGCCCCTTCCCGTCAATGCGCCGCCGCCGGAAAATCTTGGCGCGCGCGTGAGCCTCAAGGCGGGGGACAACATCTCCACGGACGACATCACGCCCGCGAGCGCGGAATTTTCCTCTATGCGCTCCAACATCCCCCTGATCGCGCAGTACGCCTTTTCGCGCTACGATCCCGATTTCGTCGCCCGGGCGAAGGAATATGGCGTGAGCGTCATCGTGGGGGGCGAAAACTACGGGCAGGGCTCGAGCCGGGAGCATGCCGCCATCACGCCGATGTTCCTGGGCGTACACGCGGTACTAGCCAAATCCATGGCGCGCATCCATAAGAACAATCTGGTCAACCACGGCGTCATCCCCATGCTCTTTGAAGATGCGGCCGATTATGAGCGTATAAACGCGGGGGACCGGCTCGAGATAGACGGCCTTCCAAAGCAGCTGCTGCGGGGAAGCGTCGTCGTCCGCGACGTCGACACGAACGCCGTGATCCGCGCGCGCCTTGAACTGAGCGAAGAGGAAAAAGCCATACTGCTGCGCGGGGGCAAGCTCGCATTCATGAAGAACCAGTTGGCCCACGGTCAACCGGATCACAATACAAACCAACAAGGAGGAAACATAGAATGAAGAAACGTATCCTGGCAATGTTT
>DATMYG010000224.1:0-10424 GCA_035561055.1 Clostridia bacterium
CGCCGTTTGCGCGGGAACCGTTTTTTAACCGCCCTGGGAACCGCGATTATAAAAATACGCGGCGCGAGCCTGAACATAATTCGACGGAGGTGTGTATGCCAAAATCATCCAACCAGAAGCTCAAGCTCTTGTACATGGCGAGGATTCTCTTGAACGGTACCGACGAGCAGCATCCCATGTCCCTCGAACAGATCAAGCGCGAGCTGCTCGTTTGCGGTGTGGAGGCGGAGCGCAAAAGCCTCTACGACGATATGGAAGCGCTGCGCGTGTTCGGCATCGACGTGCAGATGGTGCGCGACCCCAAAGCGCGCTATTACGTCGCTTCGCGGGACTTTGAGCTGCCGGAGTTGAAGCTGCTGGTGGACAGCGTGCAGTCCAGCCAGTTTCTGACGGAAAGGAAAACCTACGCGCTCATCCGCAAACTCGAAAAGCAGTGCAGCCGCCACGAAGCGCAGCTTATCCAGCGCCAGGTTTACGTCGCCAACCGCGTCAAGACCATGAACGAGAGCATCTTTTACAATGTGGACGGCATTCATACGGCCATCGCGCAGGACAGGCAGATCAACTTCCGCTATTTCGAGATCAACGCGGATAAAAAAAAGCAGTACCGCCGCGACGGAGACCGCTACCGCGCGAGCCCCTTCACGCTCATCCTCGCGGGCGAAAACTATTATTTGCTGGCGTACGATCCCGCGGCGGCGAAGATCAAGCATTACCGCGTGGACAGGATGGATTCCATCCAAGTAACCGGGTTGCCGCGCGAGGGCAAGGAGGCGTTCGCCTTGATCGACATCGCTTCCTACACCAAGCACACATTCGGCATGTTCGGCGGCGAGAAGCGGCTCGTCACGCTCGAGTTTGCGGACAGGCTCGCCGGCGTGGTGCTCGACCGCTTCGGCAGGGACGTGCCCTTCATGCGCGCGCAGGAGGATCGCTTCCGTATCCACGCGGACGTGACCGTAAGCCCGCAGTTTTACGCATGGGTATTCGCCCTGGGCGCGGACGCGCGCATCCTCGCGCCGGATGACGTCGCTAAGGGGATGTGCGAGCAGCTCCGGTGCGTCGCGTCGCTGTATTGAGCATAGGGAAGGAGAAAGTATTGGACGATAAGATCAAGCAACCGCAGCCCGGCGGTGGGCAGCCGGCGGTATCTGTCGAGCGCATGCGTCGCAGCGACGCTTACACCGCCGAGCATTCCGTTCCTGCCGGGGAGCTCATGCACAGGGCGGCGATGGGCGTGTTCCACGCCGTGGACTGGCATGGCGGCGTCGCCGTCGTCTGCGGCGGCGGCAACAACGGCGGCGACGGGTATGCGCTCGCCTGCATCCTCGCGCGCCACGGCATACGGCCGGTCGTCTACCGCGTGGGCGAGCACATCACGGACACGGCCCGCCCCTTCCACGAGCAGGCGCGGCAGCTCGGCGTAGACATCCTCCCCTTCCGGGCGGATAGTGAGCTTTCCGGTTTCGACATGGTTGTGGACTGCATACTCGGCACGGGCTTCCGGGGGGAGGTGCGCGACCTCGCGCGCATCGCCATAGAAGCCGTCAACCGCTCCGGCGCGTATGTGGTGAGCGTGGATATCAACAGCGGACTCGACGGGGACACGGGTAACGCGGAGCTTGCGGTAAAAAGCGACCTGACCGTATCCATCGGCTTCTACAAGAAGGGCATGTTCACCTGCGCCGCCAAGAAGTACATTGGCGCGCTCGTCAACGCGGATATCGGCGTAACGCTCGTGTAGTTTCCCCAAACTACGCGCTTTGCCCGTCGCGAAGGCCCTCTTTCTCCCACGCCCCCGAGCGTGTATAATATTCCCAAAAGGGATTGGGGGAAAGCGCGCCATGTGCGATACGATGGGATTTCTGGCGGGGGACCGCGCGTACTTCGCCAAGAACAGCGACCGCAGCCCGAACGAGCCGCAGCTCGTCGAGTACCACCCTGCGCACGGGGCGCGGGGGAGGCTTAAGGTCACTTATATGGAAATCGAAGACGCGGGGGAGGCCAACGCGGTGCTGCTCTCGCGTCCGTCCTGGCTCTGGGGCGCGGAAATGGGCGTCAGCTCCCGCGGCGTCGTTATAGGCAACGAGGCGGTGTTCACCAAAGGCGCGTACGGCAAAACGGGGCTCACGGGCATGGACCTCGTGCGCCTCGCGCTCGAGCGTGGGGAGAGCGCCAAACACGCCCTCGAGGTTATCGCTGCCCTTCTCGAGCGCTACGGGCAGGGCGGCAACTGCGGGTACGACCACGACTTCTACTACGACAATTCCTTCCTGATCCTCGACACAAGCGATATCTACGTGCTCGAAACCGCGGGCAGGCGCTGGGCCGCCCGGCGGTACGAGCGCGCCGCCATTTCCAACCGCCTATCTCTCGGCGCCGAGGCGGAGCTGCGCGGCGGAGGATCGCCCGCGGGCGAGGACTTCAAGGCGAAGCACCTCGAGCCCGTATACTCCTTCTTTTCCGGCTCGAAACAGCGCAACGCCTCCGCGTGCGCCGCGCTCGCGGGCGCTTCCGGCGCGCGCGATCTGATGCGTGCCCTGCGCGCGCATCAGCCCGGCGTCGGCAACCCGCTGTGCCAAAACAGCGTCGGGAGCGTGTGCATGCACGCGGGCGGCGCCATAGGCGACCACACCACGGCGAGCATGGTTGCGGAGCTTGGCGGCGTCACGAAGCTCTGGCTCACGGGCAGTTCCACGCCCTGCGTCTCCCTCTTTAAGCCCTATGCCTTCGGCGACCTCGCGACGCCGCCGGTGTTCGAAGCCGGGGACGCGGCCGCAAAGGGTTACTGGCTCGCGCGGGAGCGCTTTTTCAGGAGCCTGATCGGCAAGGCGCTGCCCGCGGAGTATTATGAGGAGCGGGACGCGCTGGAGAACGGCTGGCTTGCCGAAGCCGAAGGCGCCGACCTTCCCGCCATGCGGGAGCTTTCGCTTCGCGCATGCATAGAGGAGGAGGCCTTCTACGACAAGTGGCGCGGGGTCAGGCTCGCGGACGGCGCGCCGCGCGCTTCTTATATGGAATACTGGCGCAGGAAAAACGCGGCGCTCGAGTAAGGCGCGCCGCAAGCGGGGGTGCTTATGGCGGCGAAAACCGGGTTGTGCGCGGCGGAATACGAGGCGCTCCTGCGCACGGCGGGCGGCGCGGATTTGTTCCGGTCGCTGATCGAGGCGTTTCCATATCCGATGCAGCTCTATGCGCCGGACGGCACGCTGATCGCCGCGAACGCCGCCTTCCTCGCGGAATTCGGCATTCCCTTGGCGGACCTGATCGTGGGGAAATACAACATCCTGCGCGCGAAGGCGCTGGAGGCCTTCGGCGTTACGGATAAGATACGCGAGGTGTTCGCGGGCAGGCAGGATAATATGCTCGACATTTCCGCGCCCGTGCATCTGCTCAAGCGCGGCTTCCGAATACCCGCGGACGGGGTCGAGCTGTTCCGGCTGGACATTTCGGGCATTCCGCTCAAAAACGAGAGCGGCGGGCTGGTCTGCGTCGTTCTTGTGTTCGTGACGCGGAAAAAGACGACCGATCGCGAGGAGATTGTCCGCGCAAAGGAATATATGCAGCAGCACTGGCTCGAGCGGTTCAACGCCGCGAGGGTCGCGTGCGCGGCGCTCATGAGCGAAGCGCATTTCGAGCGCATGTTCCGCGCGTGCACGGGCATGACCCCGCACGATTACTACCTATGCATTAAAATCGACCGGCTCAAGAAGGCGCTGCTCGACCCCAACCTCAATGTCGAGCAGGCGTTCGCCTCCTGCGGGCTGACCTACCACAGCCATTATGTGCGGCTGTTCAAGAAGGAAACCGGCCTCACGCCCACGGCGTACCGCAGGCTCGCGCCGGAGCGGGGCGCGCGGCAGGCGTAAGACGCGCGGCCTTGCGCATTTTCGCGCGCCAATAACATACATGCGATCCGCGCCGCCCTTGCCCCGTTGCGGGCGGGGGCGTTTTGCGCCCGTTATTTCTTGGAAGAACGGGCATACTAAGCGAAAAAAGGAGGCGCGGCGGAGATATGTGCAACGTGATTACGGGACCGGGGGAAGGCGGCGGGCCGTTCGAGCGCGACGGGACTTACGGCTGGGGCACGCTGATCGGCTTTTCTGGCGACGACAGCCTGGACGCGGAGCTTGACGCGTATGGCGCGGCGTACTACGACGAATGGCGGGACGATCTCTATGAAGGCCCCTGAGGAAGGGCGCGCTTCTTAAGTCCGTTTTATTGCCCCAAAGAGCCGCTAGAATCGGGGTATCATGATTGGGGAGGCGCGCATATGGGGATACTCGACAATTTGTTTGACTTCAACAGGGACGGTAAGCTCGGTTGCTTTGAGAAACTAACAATGCTCTCCATCCTCGACGTCACAGGGGAGACGGACCGGCTCGAAGAGGACGACTTCGGGGATGCGCTCGAAGAAGAGCCCGGGGAGGAGTTTGCCGACGATCTCGATGACGAGCTCGACGACGAGGACGCATAAAGGCAGATAACCGTACGGGGCCCGCACATACTGCGGGCCCGTACGCTTTGCTGAATTATTGGAGCTTATTTTCGACGATATCCGCGATGCCGTCCAACCAGTTCCCCTCGAAGAGCTCGATCTTCCCCGCGTCGCACGCGGCGGCGAGCCTGGGGTCGACGGGCAGGCGCGCGGTGTGCGGGATATTAAGGCGCTTCGCGGTTTCCTCGAGGCGGCTCTCGCCGAAGGGATAGATGCGCTTGCCGCAATCCGGGCAGTCGACGTAGCTCATGTTCTCCACGAGGGCGAGCACGGGGATGTTCATCATACCTGCCATGTGGACCGCCTTTTCGACGATCATGCCCACGAGCTCCTGCGGCGTGGTGACGATGACGATGCCGTCCACGGGGATGGACTGGAACACCGTCAGCGGCACGTCCCCGGTGCCCGGCGGCATGTCGATGAACATAATGTCCACGTCGCCCCAGACGACGTCCGTCCAGAACTGCTTGACCGCGCCCGCGAGGATCGGCCCGCGCCAGACGACGGGCTGCGTGTCGTCCTCCAAAAGAAGGTTGATGCTCATCACGGGGATGCCGGTTTTGGTGAGCACGGGGTAGATGCCGTCCTCGCCGCCCTCGGCCTTTTGGGTCAGATGAAAAGCCTTTGGTATCGAGGGTCCGGTTACGTCCGCGTCGAGCACGGCGCTCTTAAAGCCGCGGCGGCGCAGCAGCACCGCGAGAAGGGAGGTCACCATGGATTTTCCCACGCCGCCCTTTCCGCTTACCACGCCGATCACGCGGCGGATGCGGCTCATGCGGTGCGGCTTCTCGAGGAAGTCCGCGGGAGACGATTTCTCCCGCGTGGGGCAGTTCTCCTTACAGGAGGAACAATCGTGGTTGCAGGTTTCGCTCATGCCTTTTCTCCGCTTTCCTAATAGTACCCTGTTATTATACACCTTCCGGCCGTATCGTAGAAGCCCGCGGCTTGCGTGCGCGGGCGGTTCGATACTATAATGAACCATCCTGATCATGCGAGGTGGCGTATGGCGAGGGGCATCACCCTTCTGGGCGGCGCGGCGGGCACCTGCCTGCGGGCGAAATTCGGCGTGCCCGTCCTGTGCGAAACCGTTGCGGCTTTGCGGCAGAATAGCGCACAGCCGGGGCGATAAGCTAAAAGCATGGCGGACGTACTCACCCACTACATTACGGCCAAGCGCTTCCTCGAGGCGCATCCCGGGCTTTCCCCCGAGTTTGCGCGGGGGCTGAGCTTCGGCTCCCAGGGGCCGGACCTTTTCTTCTTCGGCGCGACGCGCGGGAGTTATCTCTACGCCCGCTCGATCCATGCCGGCGACCCGGCGGCGCTTTTCTCAAACCTTGCGGAGGACCTCGCGGGCAAGGGCGAGCTCTATCGCGGCTACGCGCTGGGCGTGCTGCTGCACTATTTCGGCGACAGGAACATCCACCCCTACGTCGGCGCGTACTGCAGCGCGCACCCATCGCCTTACGTCCATGTTTTCTTCGAGAGCGCCATCGAAGCCGTGGCGGTCCGCCGCGAATTCGGCGCGCCCGTCGCCGCCTTCGACTATGGCGCCGCCTTCCGCCGCGACGGCAGACTCGTCCGCGCGGCGTACGCTTTCTGGAAAAAGCGGGCGGGCAGGGGCTTTCGCGCGGCGTATGTCTGGCGCTGCTTTCTCGGCATGGCGTTCCTCACAAAGCTGTTCTCCCGCGCACACCCCCGCGTGGTGAGGCTGACCGAGTTTTTCGGCAGGCTCACGGGGAAGCCCGAGGCCGCCATGGCGCACTTCAAGCGCGGCCTCGACGAGAGCGCGATGAACGACGAGCGCCGCGCGTGGGTTGCACCCGACGGGCCGCGCCTCGAGAGCGTGGAGGATATCCTGCAAAGGACCGTTGCGGACTTTGCGCGGGAGTACGAGGCCATCTTGGCGGGCAATTACAGATTTACCCATACGGAGCGCTTTTCCAACGGCACGTAAGCGCGGGGCTTGCATCCGGCGCGCGGAGCCGGTATAATAAATACGCTTCGGGGGTGGTGCGATTCCACACCGGCGGTGATGCGGCCTTGAGCCGACGAGCCCGCGAACCGGCCTTTCGGTCGGCCGAGCCGGTGAGATTCCGGAGCCGACGGTACAGTCCGGATGAGAGAAGCGGATGCTGTTTTTTGCTGCGTCCCCCTGCTGCGAAGCGGGGGTATTTTTGTTTGTTCGGGAGGGAATATGAGAAATCCAAGGGTAGAAAAGCTCGTTAAGATGGCGCTGTTGTGCGCCATGTCGCTGGCGCTGATGTACGTGGTGCGCTTTCCGCTGATCCTGGCGTACCTCGAGTACGACATGGCGGATGTGCCCATTCTGATCGGCTCGTTCCTCTTCGGTCCGATCGCGGGCCTCGCGCTCACGGCGATCGTGAGCTTTTTGCAGGCGGTGACGGTATCCGCGGCGAGCGGGTGGATCGGCGGCGTCATGCACTTTTTTGCGACCGGTGCGTTCGTGCTCGTCGCGGGCCTCGTGTACCGCGGAAAGCATACGCTCGGCGGGGCGCTCGCGGGGCTGCTGCTCGGCTCCCTCGCGATGATCCTCGTGATGGTGCCGCTCAACTACTACCTCTCGCCCCTGTTCCTTGTGAGCGCGGAAATGGACTACGCCGCCGCCCAGGGGTATCTGTGGAGCATCATGTGGAGCTTCGTCGCCTTCAACGCTGCGAAAACGGGCATCAACTCGGTCGTGACGTATCTGATCTATAAGCCCGTGTCCCGATTGTTTAAAAGAGAGTTCTTCGCTGCGAAGGGGCAGCGCCGATAATCTTTGACGGATTGCGCGATTGTATGTATGATGGATTCAACAACGGCGCATTACCCGGTAACCGGCGTTAAGCGCAAGGAGGGCGGCAGGGATGAAGCGGATCAGCAGCAAGCGCGAGCGCGCGATGCTCGCCTTTATGCTCACCGCGCTCGTGGCCGCCACGCTCTATTCGATGTTCCTCTACCAGCACACCGCCGTCGAACACATCCGCAAGGATACATACGCCGCGCTGGGCGCCGAAACCGCGCAGGAAAAGAGCGCTTTTTTAACCGCGCTCGACTGGCAGTACCGCTCGCTTGAAACCGTCGCCGCAGGGCTTTCCGAAGAAAGCGGGGAAACCGTCGAGGTCACGCTCGAAAGGCTCCGCCTGCTCGCGGATGAAACGGATTATGTCAGGATCTACCTTGCTTATCCCGACGGAACGTCCCGCGCCGAGGGCGGCGCCACGATCAACATCGCGGACAGGCTCTATTTCGCGCAGTCCCTCGCGGGGATGCGCGGGCTTGAGGCGGTCGTGAGCCGCATCGACAACGAGCCGCATTTCATCATATCGGTTCCCGTCCTGTCGGGGGACGCCGTCGCATACGTGCTCTACGCCGCCTACAGCCGCGAGGCATTCGCGGGAATGCTGCGCGCCGTCGAGAAATACAAGGGCAGGGAAACGCTCATCCTCTCCGCGGACGGCGAGCGCATACTCGGCGGGGAGGATATGTTCAAGGGCAATCTCTTCACGGATCTTGAAGGGTCGATGGACGAGGAGGATCTCGCCGACCTGCGCGCGGTGTTCGAGCGGGGCGGCGTGGGCATCGCGACCTACACGCTCTACGCTCACGAAACCTATCTCGCCTACGCGCCGCTGGGCGTCAACGGCTGGATGATCTGTACCGCCGCGCCCGCCGCGAGCGTGAACGAGGAGATCGTGCAAACCGTCAAGAGCGGATATCTTTTAATTGTGTCGATTCTGATCATCTCGGCGGCGTTTGTGCTGCTCTTCGCGTTCGTGGTCAGGCAGAACTCGAAAAGGCTCCTCGAGGATCAGGCGCGGCTCAACGAGAGCGACGCGCGCTACCGCATGGCCATCGAGAATACGGACGTCGCCATCTGGGATTACGATCCGATCCGCAGGGCGATCGCCATCGACGAGCGTTCGAGGAAGCTCGTCGGCCTTGACTCGAACACCATAGAGAACGCGCCGGAAGCGCTCATCGCCTCCGGTTTCGTGCATCCGGACAGCGCGGACGACCTGCGCGAGCTGCATGCAAAACTCGCCGCCGGGGAAAAAGCGGCCGAGGGCGTGTTCCTCATCCGCGCGAAAGACGACTCCGGTTGGCGCTACGAGCACATGCGCTACACGAACTTGTTTGACGAAAAAGGCAACGCCTACCTCGCCATAGGCATGGGGGAGGACGTCACCGCCGAGTATGCCGAAAAGCGCAGGCTCGACGAACTTTCCCTCGCCGCGCAGAGCGACTCGATGACGGGGCTCCTCAACCACGACGCCACCTTCAACCATATCAAGCGTTTTCTTCGCGCGGAGGGCGCGACCGGGATGCACGCGCTCTTCATGATCGACATCGACGATTTCAAGAGCGTCAACGATACGCTCGGCCATCAGCACGGCGATACGGCCATCAAACAAATCGCCATTGTAATCCGCCAGACCTTCCGCGCGACGGATATCGTGGGCCGCGTGGGCGGGGACGAGTTCATGGTTCTGATGAAGAACGCGCCGGATATGAACTTTGTGGAGCGAAAGGCGCGCGAGCTCCTGGAGGCGATGCGCATCCCCTGCGATGCGGACGGCGCGTGCTCCCTCGTATCCGCGAGCGCGGGCGTTGCGCTCTACCGCGGGGACGGGCGTCCCTTCGAGCAGATCTACGCCGAGGCGGACGGTGCGCTCTATCGGGCCAAGAGCGCGGGCAAGGACCGCTTCGCCATAGGCGCGCGGCAATGAGCGTGCCCGAAACAAAGCGCGGGGAAAGGCTTGCCGCCGCGCTCGATCATTTCGGCCTCGCAAATGCCGAGGCAACGCTATTGCGCCATAACGAAAATGAAATCTACGACGTGCGCGCGAATGCGCGCCGCTTCGCGTTGCGCATCCATATTCCGGCCGAAGGTTTCGCGCCCCTGCCGCTGTGCGGGGCGGGAGAAACCGCCAAGCGGCGTGCCGAGGCGGAGCTTCTCGCCTTCCTTTCCGAGGGCGGCTTTCACGTCCAGCGCCCCGTGCCGGGGCGCGACGGCAGGCTCGTGCAGGCCTTGCCGGGAGGCATCCCCGCGACGCTGCTGAATTGGATTGAGGGGGAGAGCTTCGACGCGATCTTTCATAAGGCGGATATTCCGGACGGCGCGGCGTTCGCCGCCGGGCGCGTCGCGGGCAGGCTCGACGCTTTCACGAAGACGGCCGTACGCCGCTTTGCCGCGCGAAGGCTGCGCTATGGCGAGCGGACGCTGCCGGTGCTCGGGGCGCGTCTTCGCGCCGCGCGCGAGGCGGGGGTATTGAACGAAGAACAATTCGCCGACCTTCTCTCGGCGCTTTGCGCGATGGCGCCCCGCATGCGCGCGGCGGAGCGGGAGACCGGCCTCGCTGTCTGCCATGCGGACATCTCCGGCGGAAACCTCATCTGGGACGGAGCCGACGCTTCTCTCATCGACTTTTCGCTCTCGGGCGTCGCGAGCCCGTATTGCGACCTCGCGGGCATGTTCGCGAGCTTCACGCGCGAAAACGTGCGCAAGGCCCTCCGCGCAGGCTTCGAGGACGGATATGGAAAAAGGACGGATCTCCGGCTTGCGGAGCCGTATTTCGCCCTCGGGATACTGCTGTTCATCTGCCTGAGGTTTGAGGCCGCCAAGGATTGGGACTGGTTCCCCTCCGCGCTCGAGCGCTGGCGTCGCGAAACCTTTTTGCCCCTCGTGCGCGAGGAAAGCTTCCTCGCGCTTTAGAAAAGTACCGCCTAAAAAATGCCGCCGTTTACGGCGGGGTTAATAGTCGGCATGTGATCTGACGTGATGTAGATTATGCTTATTAGCTATGCATAGGTAATTGAAAATTCAATCTGTCCAACGTGTTCCCCTTACTGGATTCTCTCCCACTCGCCGTGAGGCAGGAGCCAGTTAGATTATGCTATAACAAATCTTTAAAATGCTCAAATG
>DATMYG010000225.1:0-10869 GCA_035561055.1 Clostridia bacterium
CAGTTAGGGCGGTATGCGCAATCACGGAGCCAGCCGGAAAGGCCGTACAGGCCGGGCGAGGCAGGCTTACGCAGTACGCGCAGGAAGCCCCGACGCCCGAAGAGGTTATAGAGGACATCGCCCCGTGGATACGAACGCACCAATAAACATTGTGGCATAGAGGAGGTAGATAACATTGATCGGACGAGATGTAAGGGTGGGCGCGTGCCTATACGCCGACGACATGGACAATATGGTTCGATTCTATAGAGATACATTGGGCTTTCATACTCAATGGAATGGCGGGGATTTCGCGGAGTATGAGACGGCGAGCGGCGCGCTATCCCTGTTCATGTACAGCAGGAAAGCATTCGCGCAGGCAATTGGGGAGAGCTACGTCCCTCCAAAGGGAATCAATCAAACGTTTGAAATTGCCCTCTGGCTACCCTGCTTTGCCGATGTGGATGCGGAATATGAGCGACTGTCGAAGTTGGGCGTGCGATTTCCGGCTGGAGAACCCATAACCTATTCCTTCGGCATCCGTAACTTTTATGTCGTCGACCCGGAGGGTAACCTGCTTGAAATCGGCAGCATGAGCGAAACATAGTTTGGAAGTTCGAGCCGTCGCAAAGGCTCCATGTTTGCGCATGCTGTTCCCAGAGCTTGTATTCACAAGGGCGATATGATTAAATCAGGGAATGCAAAACAAGGGAAAACAGATCTTGTATTAATGAGCAATGAAAACAAAGTGTAAAAGGGGATAATATGCCCATACCAGACTATCTGACAAGGCATTACATAACCGGGGAAGATCCTTTTTTGTCACTCAATGATTTGCCCCCGGAGGAAGCAAACAGGATAAGAAAGGATGTAAATCAAAAGTATGGATGGGGCGGATTCTACGGCCAGGATGATTACTTGCTGCATAGAAGCGAAATTGAAAATTGGATCCATGCAGCATTTATCAAGAAGGGCGGCAAACCGCAGGATCTGATTCCCGTATACTTTTTCCTGGGCGATGTTGTCGGTGCATACAAAAAATTTGCGGGGGACACCTCGATTCTCAAGGTCCCGCTTTCCAGCATAGATCATCTTTCGATTAGCTTCGTTTGGCCGGACAGTATGTATGTAGCGGAAAGAGGGCCATCCGGTTTTACGGGAGCTTGCCAAAGAACAAATACACCCCAAGTATTTACGTATGATGAACTCGAGGGCATTGTGATGGATGTACGTGCTTATAACGATCTCCCTTGCCGCACCGCGCCACCGGCATGTGTTGAAGCCCAGGTTTGGAACCGATGCGCACTAAGGGCATGGTTTGCATCCTGTCATACCTGCCCTTCAATCTAAGAACGCTTGTCTACAAGCGCTTGAGCAACGTATGACAGTTATATTGAAACAATAACTTCCTCAGAAGCCGTGGTAATCCCATAATCCATCGGCACAGTATAACGCGATGGAGGCCGTACTGCTCCGCGACGACGCGCGGACTCAGTCCGTCCTCCATGATTTTATCCTTAACTGTTTCGGGTGTCCAGCTTTCGGAGACAAGTCTCAGGTCTCAGTTATTCACTATTAGTGTTTATAGATGAATAATCGGCATGTCAATTATTCAAGGAAGTCCTTGAGTTTTTTGCTCCTCGACGGATGACGCAGCTTCCTGAGCGCCTTCGCCTCGATCTGGCGGATGCGCTCGCGCGTCACGTTGAACTCGCGCCCGACCTCCTCGAGCGTGCGGGCCTTGCCGTCGTCGAGGCCGAAGCGAAGCCTGAGCACCTTCTCCTCGCGCGGGGTGAGCGTGTCGAGCACCTCCATGAGCTGCTCCTTCAATAGAGTAAAGGAAGCCATGTCATCCGGCGCGGGGGCGTCCTCGTCCTTGATAAAGTCGCCGAGGTGGCTATCCTCCTCCTCGCCGATGGGCGTTTCGAGCGAGACCGGTTCCTGCGCGACCTTGATGATCTCCCGGACCTTTTCCTCGGAAATGCCCATTTCCGCCGCGATCTCGTCCGGCCGCGGCTCACGCCCGTACTCCTGCAGGAGCTGGCGGTTCACGCGGATGAGCTTGTTGATGGTTTCCACCATGTGCACGGGGATGCGGATGGTGCGCGCCTGGTCCGCGATGGCGCGCGTGATGGCCTGACGGATCCACCACGTCGCGTAGGTGGAGAATTTGTAGCCCTTGCGGTAATCGAACTTTTCCACGGCCTTGATGAGGCCGAGGTTCCCCTCCTGGATGAGGTCGAGGAAGAGCATGCCCCGCCCGACGTAGCGCTTGGCGACCGACACGACCAAGCGGAGATTCGCCTCTGCAAGCTGCTGCTTGGCCTCCTGATCCCCGGTGCCCATGCGCTTGGCGATCTCGATTTCCTCCGCGGCGGTCAAAAGCGGCACCTTGCCGATTTCCTTAAGGTACATGCGCACCGGATCGTCGATGGCGACGCCCTCGGCGGCGGCCACGTCCGACTCGATTTCGGAAATATCCTCCCCGATGTCCTCCACGACGTCGATCTCTTCGACGACGTCGATGTTGAGGGTCTCGAACCGGTCGTACAGCCGCTCGATCTGGTCGGAATCGAGCTCCAGCTCCTCAAGCGCGTCCATAACCTCCTTGTAGGTCAGCACGCCCTTGTTCTTGCCATGCTCGACAAGTTCCTCGATCTTGTTCTTTTTGGGTTCCTTCATCTCCAAAGCGCCCACTCCCTTACCGTAAGTTATTTATATTTCCTCAGTTTTTTGTTTATTTCGCGAAGTCTTTCCATCGCGTCGGCGCGTTCCTGTCCCTCCGCGCTCTCCAGAAGCCTGCCGAGCCGATCCACCTCGGCTTCGAGCGCGCGCATAGCGAGCTTTTTGAGGCAGTCGTCCGCGACGGCGCGCGCGTCCCCCGCCACGGGCTCGTCCGACAGCACCGCCGCGGCGGCGTTCGCGTTGGAAAGGTGCGAGAGGAGCGAGGGCATGTCCGGCGCGCCGCCGCCGAGATACGCAAGGAGCAGCGCGTCCGCGAACTCCCTCAGGCCGTCGCTTGCGAAATCGACGCCCTCCGCGGCCATGCGCTCGGCGACGTAAGCCGCATTTTCGGAACCCGTCAACATGCAGGAAACCAGCATCCGCTCGGTTTTATCGGCCTCAGGGAGCGCGTCCGCCTGCTGTCTAGACCTAGTATTCCGATTTTTACCAATGATATTCCCGGCCGCCGGGCCCGCCATGCCGCACTGAAGCTTGACCGTCTCGACGGGAAGCCCCGTTTTTTTCGCGATGTACGGCGCGTACCGTTCCCGTTCCACGGGCTGCAGCGCACCCACGAACGCGCAGGCCTTGAGGGCAAACGCCTCCCGCCCGTTTTCGCTCGCAAGGTCGTGCTGGGCGGCCATGTTCGCAAGGCGGAAGCCGTTGCCCGTGAGCGCCCCGTCGCGCAGCCTCAAAAACGCGTCCTTGCCGTACTTCCTGACGTAATCGTCCGGATCAAGCCCGCCCGGTATCGCGATGACGCGCACATCCAGCCCTTCCGCCGCGAGTATTTCGATGCCGCGCAGCGCCGCGTTCTGCCCCGCCTCGTCCCCGTCGTAGCATAGGTAGACGCTACCCGTATACCGCTTAACGAGCTGCGCCTGCTGCTTGGTCATCGCCGTTCCCAGCGACGCGACGGCGTTCGTCACGCCCGCGCTGTGGAGGCTGATCACATCCATATACCCCTCCACCATGACGAGCTCTCCCTTGAGCCCTTTTTGCATGTTCATGGCGTAGAGGTTGTTGCGCTTGTTGTAAATGGCCGTGTCGCCCGTGTTGATGTACTTGGGCTGCTCGTCCTTCTTCATGGTGCGCGCGCCGAAGCCCAGCACGCGGTTGTTCGTCGCGATGATCGGAAAGATCAATCTGCCCCGGTACGCGTCGTAGCAGCCGTTCCCCGCCTTGTTGCGGATGCCGATGCCCGCGTCGATGAGCTCTTTGTCGGAAAAGCCTTTCAGGCGAAGATGCCCGGTCATCGCTTCCCAGGAATCCGGCGCGAAACCGAGGCCGAAGCGCACGGCGCTCGCCCAATCCACCCCGCGGCGCTTGAGGTACTCCCGCGCGGGCGCGCCGATGTCCGCCTTGAGTTGGGCGTGGTAGAAAAGCGCGGCCTCCTTGCAGGCGGCGTACAGGCGCTCCTTGTACGCGCGCTGGACGCGGAGCCTGTCGTCCTCCGCCTCATTGGGCAGTTCCATCCCGGCGCGCTCGGCGAGCATCGTAACCGCCTCAACATAGCTCGCGCGCTCCGCCTTCATCACGAAGTCGATCACGCCTCCGCCGGCATGGCAGCCGAAGCAGTAGTACGACTGATGTTCCGGCCTGACGGAGAACGAGGGCGTCTTCTCGTTGTGGAAGGGGCAGCAGGCCCAGAACCGTCCCCCCTTCGGGGAGAGCGCCACATAGTCCGAGACGAGGGAGACAATATCCGTCTTCGAGAGGAGCTCGTTCTTCCAATCGTCCGGAAAATACGGCATTACACGGCTCCTTTCACGAATTTTCGCGCATATTATGTATTCAACGGGTTTTTTGTTTATCCTGCCCCGCAAGGATGGAATTTCACATCCACTCGCGCGGCACGAACCTGTTTTCGTAATCCGTCACGGCATAGCGGTCCGTCATGCAGGCGATGTAGTCCGCGGCGACGCGCTCCTCCCCGTCCTCCTCGATGAACTTGGCGAAGTCCTCCGGCAGCAGCTCGAGATGGTTCAAATAATAAAGGTAGAGCTGCTCCACGACGTGCTTTCCCTTTCCCTCCTCGCGCTTGGCTGTGGCGTTGAGATAGACGTGGTCGAACATGAACTGCCGGAGCTTGAGGAACTTTTCCTTCACCTCGGGGGACATGAGGATATCCGGCTTGCCCAGGGAACTGCCCACCACGTCGAGTATGAGGGCGTTGATGCGCTTGCCGTGGCTGTGGCCGAGCACCTCCGTGCAGTCGGCGGGGAGCTCGTCCTCCGCAAGTACGCCCGCGCGGATGCCGTCGTCAATGTCGTGGTTAATGTAGGCGATCTTGTCGGAAAGGCACACGATCTTACCCTCGAGCGTTGAGGGCGTTCCCTTGCCCGAGTGGTTGAGGATGCCGTCGCGCACCTCCCACGTGAGGTTCAGCCCCACGCCGTCGTTCTCGAGCTTTTCGACCATGCGAAGACTCTGCACGTTGTGCTCGAAGCCGCCCGGCACGAGCGCGTTGAGCACGGCCTCCCCCGCGTGGCCGAAGGGCGTGTGGCCGAGGTCGTGCCCGAGGGCGATGGCCTCGGTGAGATCTTCGTTGAGCCTGAGGCCCCGCGCGATGGTGCGCGCGATCTGGCTGACCTCAAGCGTGTGCGTGAGGCGCGTGCGGTAATGATCCCCCGCCGGCGAGAGGAACACCTGCGTCTTATGCTTAAGCCTCCGGAAGGATTTGCAGTGGATGATCCTGTCCCGGTCGCGCATGAAAGCCGTGCGGATCGGGCAGGGCTCGACGGGCGTAACCCTCCCGTGCGTTTGGGTGGAAAGCGTCGCGTAGGGCGAGAGCGTTTCCCGCTCGAGCCGCTCCGTATGCTCCCGAAGGCAGCCGCTGAAAATATCCTGATCCATAGTCGCTCCGTTCACGAATGCTTTGTGCTCTCTCATTCAACGCCGAGGCCGAAAATCCTTTATTTTAAGGAAAACCTGAAGCGTTCCTATGAAAATCGCGCGTTGCGCGGCAGGTGCGGGCATGGTAAACTTTCCTCAAGCCCGGTTGCCGCGGCATCATTTCATCTGATAAGGAGAACGCCATGCTCGAATATCCCGAATGCGCCGTCATCGCGCGCCAGATTGAACAGACCCTTACGGGCAGGACGATATCCGCCGTCGAGGTGGAACAGACCCCGCACAAATTCGCCTTTTTCACGCGGGACAAGCACAGATATCCCGAGCTGCTCGCGGGTGCGAAGGTCCTCTCGGCCTCGCACAGCGGCGGCCACGCCGCCATCGAAACCGATCGGGGGATCCTCTCGTTTTCCGACGGGGCGTACCCGCGCTACGCCGCGCCCGGGGCGAAGCTGCCCGCCAAGCGGCAGTTCCTCGTCGGCTTCGACGACGGGGCGCACGTGAGCGTGAACATACAGATGTACGGCTTCATCGGCTTCGCGGCGCAGGGCGAAGAACGCGACAAATACTTCCAAATTGCCGCCGAAAAGCCCGACCCGCTCGGGGAGGACTTCACCTACGATTATTTCAAAAGTCTTTGCCCCGAGGATGGAAAGAAACTCTCCCTCAAGGCCCTGCTCGCGACGGAGCAGCGCATCCCGGGCCTCGGCAACGGCGTATTGCAGGACATCCTTTGGAACGCGGAGATGGACCCCCGGCGGGACGCGAAGACCCTCTCCGGCGAGGAGTTCCGCACGCTCTACGGCTCCGTCCGCTCCACGCTCAAAGACATGCGCGACCTCGGCGGAAGGAGCACGGAGCGGGACTTTTTCGGCAATCCCGGCGGCTACCCCTCCCGCCTGTGTAAGGATACGCTCGGCTCCCCCTGCCCGCGCTGCGGTACCGCCATCGAAAAAGCGGCGTACATGGGCGGCGCGGTATATTTCTGCGCGGGATGCCAGACAAGGGAGTAGTCGATGGCCTTCTCGATTGAGCTGACGACGGAGCGCTGCGTCATACGAAGGTTTCGCGCAAGCGACATCGAAGATTTCATGCTCTACCGCAACGATGCGGATTGGATGCGGTATCAGGGCTTCAAGTGCAGAAGCCGGGCGGAGTACGAGCGGACGCTTCTCGGCGACGCGCCGCTCGAGGGCGGGATTCAGCTCGCTGTCGTCGAGATTGCCTCCGACCGCCTGATCGGCGATCTCTATTTAAAAGAGGAAGAGGACGCATACTGGGTCGGTTATACCGTAAGCCCTGCGTATGCCCGGCAGGGATATGCCTTCGAAACGCTCGGCGCGCTCGTCGCATGGTGCGCGCAGCAGGGCGCAACCTGCGTAAAGGCGGGCGTACTGCCTGAAAACACGGCGTCCGTCGGCCTGCTGAACAAGATGGGATTTCAACGCGCGGGCATGGATCAAGCCGGGGAGGAAGAACTTTATATACTTCCTCTCGCGTAAAAGAGCTCAATGGCAAGGATCCCCACCATTCAAGCGGAAACCTTTGTCATCAGGTGATTGTCAATTGCTCCATCCTTTTGAACGCGTCCGCAAATGCCGCGGCTGCCGCGGCAACACCCAATCCAGCGACGACCGCAAAGAACAGCAACATCATCACGCCCGGCTGGCCGAGGTTCAGCGCGCCCAGCACGATGATGCCAAGAAGTGTAAACGCGCTGTCGCCCAGAGCAAGAAAGGATATCAATCGCAAGAGTTTCGCGCCCGCTTCTCCTACCGGCCGTTCCTTTTTGAACTCTGCCGACAACTTCCAGAGCGCGACGAGCGCGGCGTAAATCGGCGCGGATGCGAGCAGTACAAAAATCAGCCATGGCCAGAAGTAAACGTTCAGCTCCGGACTGCTTGTGGCGATGCTCCAGCCCCATGTCGGGATGATGAAGAAGTCAAGCGCTGCCAGACAGGCGCCGACAGGCGGGATGGCCAGGCGGAGCCACGCAGACGGATGGAATCGTTTCATGTTCCGTTCCCCCTTGCTTTTTCCACATTATACATTGTAATTTATCGATAATCAATAAATACTATATGAATAACGATAAAACATGTAACGGTGGGGAAAATGAATTCGAAGGGTTTCAGCCGTCTTCCGCGGCTAAAACCCTTCGTTTTTTGTTGGAACTTGCTTTCTCTTTATTGAGCAGGGTTATTTATAGAGGTTGTCAATTATTCGTTGCGTATCGCCGCAAGCGGAGAGAGGCGCATCGCCCGGATGGCGGGATAGAAGCCCGAGATGAGAGCCACGAGCATGGAGAACACCACCGCGCCTATGGCAAGGTAGAGCGGAATCAGGCTATAGAGGCCCGAGTTCGCGAGGAACTTGTTGAGCACGGTCGAAATCCCGTAGCTCAGGCCGATGCCGATCGCCCCGCCGAACAAGCCGATGTACGCGGACTCGGTCAGGAACAGCTCCGCGATGTTGCCCATGCGGCAGCCGAGCACCTTGATGATGCCGATTTCCTTCGTGCGCTCGTAGATGCTCATCATCATCGTATTCATGATGCCGATGGCCGCGACAAGTAGCGACACTCCGCCGATGGCGCCGAGCAGGTACTGCGTCTTCTTGATCTGCTCCTCGCTCTGCTCAATCCAGTCCTGCAGGCTGTTGGTGCCGTAGCCCATTTCGTCGATGGCGGCCTTGACGGACTTGACCGCCTCCGTGCTCTCGCACTTGACGATGACCTGGCTGTAGTTCTTGGTGTCGAGGTTCATGAAGCTCTCGTTTTCCTTGGCGAGCTTCTCGAGGGCGGCGATGTCCATCAGGCAGTACCACGCGAACTCGTTGCTCTCCGCGCTCACAACGCCCGTGGGGACGAGCTTATAGAACTTGCCGCGCGGCATGCTGGGGTCGGGCTCGCCGCCGTAGCTGTAGATGTTGTTGTAGTCGAAGGTGAGCTGAAAGCGCGAGTCGATGGTGATCTTCGAATTCCCATCGCGGTCGAGCGCCTGTTTACCCGTCTTCGGGTCGTAAAAGTAGCTGAGCACGCCGTTGCCGAACACGATCTGGTACGTGCCGCCCGAGGAGCGGCCGGAGGGAAACTCGCCGCTCTCGAGCTTGATGTCGAAGGCCGCCGCCTGCTCGGTATCGATGGCCATGATGCTGATATCGGACACATACCTGCCGCTCTTGACGATGCCCCAGGCTGTGATCTGCGGCATGACGGCCACGACCCCGGGGATCTGCTTGATGGCCTCGACGGCCTTTTTATCGAGCTTCACCTCTTCGTAACTGCCCATGCCGTCGCCCTTATCGGTAAACTTATAGTTCATTACGGTGATGTTCGTGAGGCTGCCCATCTGCGCGTAGCTGTCAATCATGGCCTGCCTCATGCCGATGCCGAGGGAAACCATGACCACGATCGAGCAGGTGCCGATGACCATGCCCAGAACCGTCAGCACGGCGCGGAGCTTGCGCCGCCACAGGTTCAGGAACGCCGTACGCAGCAGATCGACGAATCTCATACATCCTCCAGGTGTTTTGCGCGCTTCTTTCTAAGCACGAGCAGCACGGCTCCACCGCAGCCCAAGACGCCCACGCCGATGGCGATCCACGCCCACAGGGGCAGTCCGCCCGGGGTCACGCCCGCGCCGACGTCGATACCGGGTTCTTCCATGCCGGGCTTTCCGCCGAGGCCGGGATCGACCACGCCGGGATCGATTACTTCGCCGCCGCCCATGTCGTTGACATAGATCGAAATGGGAATGCGTTCCTCCATCTGCTCGCCGAGCGAATCCTCGTAGGTCACGATGATGAAGCCTTCGATCTGGCCGGGGGTGTTGGTGATGATGTTGAAGTCCGCGCTCATCGTACCGCCGGAGCTGACCGTGCCGCCGAAGAAGGTTTCCTCCATCTGCAGCCCGTCGCCCTCAAGGCTGACCATGCAGTTGTAAACCGAGGAGCGGCCCATGTTGTACATCGCCAGATACACGCCGCAGGTCTGCCCGACATAGAACTCGTCGTAGAACACGGGCGTGTCGAACTTGAGGCGGATCTTCTGCATGATGGTCACGCTGATCGTGTCGCTCGCGGTGTAGGGGGCGACGTTCTTCGCGCCCTCGTAGGCCATCGCGACGCCCAGCTTATACGCCTTGGGGTCGATGTCCGAGGAGCTTTGCATCTTATAGGTCACGTCGTACGATTCGCCGGCGTCGATCCTGTCGATGTAGATCGTGTTGGAGCCGCCCTTGGCGGGCAGTATCTTCCCGGTTTCGGCCGTGTCGGAGATGCTGATCTGGATGTTCTTCACGGCCTCGGCGGAGGAAGTGTTCTTGATGGTGAAGTACACCTCGAACTCCTCGCCCGCGTAGATCTTGTCGGAGCTGACCGAGTACTTCTCGACGATCAGCTTAGGCTGCGAAATCGTGGGAGGCGCGCTGGTGGTCGGCTCGACGTAGCCGTTGACCACGTTGACGTAGACGCTTACGGTCTGGGTCTGCTTGCTGCCGTCGCCCCAGCCGCTAGAGTAGGAGACGAGGAAGTCCACCTTCTTCACGCCCGCGGTGACCTTCTTGGCGAGCCTGAGCGCGTAGGTGAGCTCGATGATCTGGTTCGTCGCGACCGAGCCGCCGTTGTAGTAATACGTATAATCCATCTGCTCGATGGCGAACGGCCATTCGTCGAGACTGGTGGAGAGCTTGGGCGCGACGCTCACCTGCTCCACGGGGCCCTGGAGGCACATAAGCGGCAGGCGGATGGTGATCTTTTCGCCCGCGTCGCCCGAGGGAGTGGAAACGAGCTTCTTGTTCGCGTCGTACGCGCTCAGCTTGAACGCCGTGCCCGCGCCGGTAGGATCGGGCGTGGGAACCGTGGGCGTGCCGAAGTTGAGCGCGACGCTGGCACTCTTCTTATAGGTGCCGTCGGGGGTGGGTTCCGCCCTGTCCACGAAGAAAGTGAACTCGAGGGTTTCCGTCACCGAGCCAGTCACGTTCGTGGCTACACCCGCGCTCAGGAGCATTTGATACGTATCGCCGGCGGCGATGGGAATGGAGGTTGCGCCACCGGGAAGATTCAATGTCGCAGGCAGCGCGCGCTTGGAGGTACATGCCGCGCCAGTCAGAGCGATCGCCTCGTCGCTGGTGTTGTTGATCGTCACAAGGATAAATGCCGCTCCGATCGACGAATTCGCATCCGAAAGCGTTACCTCGATCGTCGAAGCGTCGGCGCCCGCCGCCAGCGCGGGAACTGCGCCGAGAAGCAGCGCCAGCGCAAAGAAAAGTGCGAGAAATCTCCTGAGTTTCATTCGTGCATACCCTCCGTAGT